>CAYSOI010000043.1:0-10678 GCA_964432425.1 uncultured Opitutales bacterium
TGGCGGGAGAAGAGGGACTCGAACCCCCAACCTACGGTTTTGGAGACCGTTGCTCTACCAATTGAGCCATTCTCCCCCTTGCAATCGGAGCGGGAACAACCCGATCGAAGGAATCCTATCTAATAATGAGTAGTCTTCTTCGAAAATCAAGTGTTCCTGTTCCGATTGCGAAAGTTAAGGGTGATATCAATAGTGGTTCTTATTCAACAACACCAGTGATACGACCAGAGCCGATAGTGCGGCCACCTTCGCGGATCGCGAAACGTTGACCTTCTTCCATGGCGATGGCTTTACCGAGCTCAACTTCAATCGAGAGGTTGTCCCCAGGCATCACCATTTCGACGCCATCAGGAAGGTGTACGACACCGGTAACGTCCGCAGTACCAAAGAAGAACTGTGGGCGATATCCATTGAAGAAAGGTGTATGACGACCGCCTTCATCCTTGGTCAAAACATAGATTTCTGCTTTGCCCTTGGTGTGCGGGGTGATACTGCCTGGTTTAGCCAGTACTTGTCCACGCTGGATGGCACTCTTGTCAACACCACGAAGGAGAAGTCCTACGTTGTCACCTGCCTGCCCCTGATCAAGGAGCTTGCGGAACATTTCCACACCGGTGATGGTGGTTTTCTGCGTGTCAGCAAGACCAACAATTTCAACTTCGTCGCCCACTTTCACGATACCGCGCTCAATACGTCCGGTAGCTACAGTACCACGACCAGTGATGGAGAACACGTCTTCGATGCTCATGGAGAATGGCTTATCAATGTCGCGGGTAGGTTCTGCGACGTCGCTGTCAATGGCGTCCATGAGTTTGCCGATGGCTTCAAGGCCTTCTGGTTTGCCTTCAAGGGCAGCGGTAGCGGAGCCGCGAACGATGGTAACATTGTCGCCATCAAAATCATATTTGGAAAGTAGATCGCGAACTTCCATCTCTACGAGTTCGAGAAGCTCTTCGTCGTCAATGAGGTCAACCTTGTTGAGCCAAACAACGATCGCAGGAACGTTGACCTGACGAGCAAGAAGGATGTGCTCACGAGTTTGAGGCATGGGCCCGTCTGCAGCGGAAACAACGAGAATAGCGCCGTCCATTTGTGCCGCACCGGTAATCATGTTCTTAACGAAGTCAGCGTGACCTGGGCAGTCGACGTGAGCATAGTGGCGATTATCTGTCTCATACTCCACGTGAGCGACAGCAATCGTAACGGTTTTGGTTTCGTCACGAACGGTACCACCCTTAGCGATATCTGAGTAGCTCTTGACTTCTGCAAGCCCTTTGCCAGCTTGGACGCTAAGGATAGCAGCTGTTGTTGTGGTCTTACCATGGTCGATGTGACCGATAGTACCCACGTTCACGTGAGGTTTGGTTCTTTCGAATGTTGCCTTTGACATTGGTGTGGTTTGGGATTGTGGTTTGAGTAAAACTGGAGCCCAGAAGCGGACTTGAACCGCCGACCTCGTCCTTACCAAGGACGCGCTCTGCCAACTGAGCTATCTGGGCATCATCACTGATTCACAGCCCCAAAAATAGGGGGTTTACCAGAATGAAGAGTGGAGAGACTGGTTATTATCGGAAACCCGTCAATATCTATTTGATATTTTTTTTCATTCCACTGTATCTGCGGTATCATCGTGGCTTATGGATAGATCAGAATGCGGTAATTCCCCTTTGGAAGAGGGGTGGAGCTGAGGGTTTTTTGAACAATTCGGAATAATTTTTTATCGAGTAATTCGATTCCAGTGGAATTTGCCGGAGAAGGTGGTGCCACCAGCCCAAGATCTCCAATTGCAGCAAATAGAATCATGGGTTCCCATAGTGGGTTATGGGTATCGGTCTCTTCAAATGGGGGTATGGTTTCTGTCCATACCTGCCCTGTTTCCAGTTGGGCAACTTTGATTTGGCAGGCCCTGAGTACTGGAGGAGGGCGGGTTTGACTACTCCCCTTTTCGCCGAATGTATTAAATTCTATTTCAGATTCGCGGAGTTTTCGAAGCCCTATATCAACTGCCTCTACCACTGGCGTTGAAAGCTCATTTCGGGCATCCACAGCAAGTTGAGCACCATCCAATTGGATTTCAGGGGGGTAATCTGAGAAAGTAGAAGGCAATCCCAGGGCCTTTGCCATTTCTTTTGAATAGGGAGGCTCTTTGTTCAAGGTGTAGAGGGGAACGAATAAAGGTGCTGTATCCAAAAGAGAGCTGACTTCCTCTAAGACTGGTTTATCTGACTCATTGAGAGGGATCGCATAGGTTAGAAATGCGGGATTGGAATTGTCGGCCCACCCTGCTGCAGAACCCTGGGGGGGAGGAAATACTAAGAGAAAGAACTGAAGGCTGGCCAAACCAAGCAAACAGATAACAAGGAAGAGTATGATTGTAGGCACAATGGGCAGGCGGGAGGAGACTTTCTCATCTGTGCTCATTTCTCAACTTCTGCGGCAAGGTGCAAACGCTCAATTCCAGCAGTTCTCGCAATGGTGGCCAAGTCCTGAAGAGTCTGATTGGTCGTCTTGCGATCCATCTTTACCAATAAATAAGTGGGACTGGGCTCTGAACGTTGATCAAATTCTTTCAACGCATTGAGAAGCCCTGGATCATGTAGATTTCGCATGTAACCGTTAAACAGAATTTTATCAGAGCCATTTCCACTCAATACTGTCAGTACTCCCATTGCATTCAACCCGGTAATATGGGCAGGTTTAGCCTGAGGTAGATCGAGACTAATGCCTGGAGAAAAAATAAATTCCCTTGAGAGCAGCAGCAGCAAGCATGCCAGAGCACAGAAATCGATCATTGATAGAAATGGGAACCATGGACGGGTGCCCTTGCGGAAATTTTTGAATCCAAAGGGGTGCGTTAGGCTTTGAGGCGAAGTGACGTCGGGTTTCACTTCATTCTGTTCACTGGATTCCTTCATGATTTCCCAACCTCAATCACCTGCACATCCTGCATGTAATTGCCTTTTTTTACCCCAAGTAGAAATTGTAGCATTTCCTGGCCGACAATCTCCATATCCAAAATGATGGCGTTGACCCTTCCATTGAGAATGTGATGCCCAACCAAAGCGATCACCGCGATGATCAACCCGACAATTGTGGAAACCAATGCCCGCCCAAGATCTCCTGCAAAAACTGCCGAGTTCAGATACGGCCCTACGCTCTGCAATTGCTTAATGATGTCCATTGCGGCAATGCCTGTACCCAATAATCCCAAGAAAGGCCCCAAATTTGCAACCAGAGCGATCCCGCCGAGTCTTCGTTCCAACAAAGGCACTTCCGATAGGGCGACTCCTTGAATAGCTCGGTGGATATTCTCTGAGCTTTCATCCGAGTGTAATAGAGCGGCTCGAATAACACTGGTCAAGGGACCGGGACTTTCCTCGCACAGGGTTAGTGCTTCCACTAAGCGGTCTTTTTCAACCAACGTCTTCACCCCGGCAATGAACTTATTTTTGTGGATATGCCCTTTATGCAGGTAGAGAAACCTTTCTACAAAGAGGACGATTCCGACTAGTGCCAAAATCAGCAAAGGCCAAATAAACAGACCTCCTGCCCTAGTTAGTGATTGGATAAATTCCAGCATGGTGGTTTCAGATATAAAAAGTTAAAATGGTAAACAGTGAATCAGATTCCCAATTGCTCAATTCTGGCATTAGCCAGGCTACGGCCAGGTAAATTGTTTTCTTCGATCAAACCATAAACAATTCTGGCTTCATCCTGTGATTTGGCTTCTTCCAGCATCCCCCCCAACTCAAGAATCGAACGGGACATCCAATACCTGCCATTTCCGTTCAAAGGTTGAGTCTGTCCACTGGGATTTAAAAGAAACTGATCCAGCACACCTCCCAAAACCTCCTGAGCCTGCTTTTCTCTGCCAGACTGCTTATGGGCAAAGGCCAGTTTGTAGCCTGCCTCTACCACGACATCAGCCGGTAAATCCGGTTGTAAAAATAATCGTTCCAGTAAATTGACGGCAATGTCGCTATTGCCGGCATCCTCCCCCATTCTGGCTAGGAAACAGTCCGCATTGGCTAACAATGCCAAATGAATCATTGCATGTTCCGGATGTTGATTGATGAGATTACTGTAGATCTGCTGGGCATTTCCAAATTGATTCAATTTTCGAAACAAATGCCCTTGGCGAAGCTTTGCGAAAAAGAACAATTCGTGATTTGGGTACTGGTTGGAAAGCCGCTCCAGCAACTTGATCGATTCCTGAAAAAATGCGTCGGAACCTCTTTTTTCTGCGTATTGTGCGGCCTGCATCAGAGCAATTGGCGAAAGTGGGTTCTCAGGAAAATTATCGGCAAGCATGACCGAAAGTTGCTGCGCCTTTACCAAATCATCCATCTGAAAATGGTAACCTGCCTCCAGCAAATATGATCGCTGAGCTGGCTCAGACTCGGAAAACTGCGTACGCAATTGCTCGATTAAGGGGGTAGCCTGATCGATTTGTTTTTCCTGAAGCAGAGCTTGAATCTTTAAGAGTAACGTACTGGCCTTCAGTGCCGAAATGTCCAGCTTCTCTACGAGTTCAGGCTCCTGGGTATTGAGCAAATCCATCAAACTGTCTGCCAAACCAATCACCTCAACCGCCCCTTGCACTCTCATGGATAAATACACCTCCAACCAACGAAACCGGAGGATCAAAGCTTGCGGCAAAACTCCAGCATTATCTTTTAATACTTCGCGTACGCGTGCGAAGGCTTCCTCCACACGACCATCTCTCTGCATTTTGGAGATCAAATTCCATTCTACCCGCCAACGGTGCTCCCCAAAGGCCTTGATGCTTGCACCTAGATTACTTAGTTCAGCTTGGGCCCGATCCAAGTTTCCGGCCTCAATCAAGGCCAATATCCACTGATAGGCATGAATGCCTCCTCCGGGCTGATCATCCGCTTCAGCAACAATCGTTTCATACAACTTCGCTGCACTTTCATAATCCCCTGCAAGAAACAAACTATCTGCCATCTGCACCCCAAAAGCAAAACGAGCTTCATCGGTATTAGCCATATCACGAAGGCGTGCAAGATGACTCGCCGCAGTTCGGTACTGGGGAGGTTTTCCTAAAATCGAAACACCAGCTAAAAGCCTGAGCACACCATTCAGCCGCTCAGATTGAGGAAAAGATTCCAGGAAAGTTTCAGCCGTCTCACGAGCGATGTCATATTGACCATTCTCAAAAGCCAGATGAGCCAACAACATCAAAAACTCTTCCCGCAGGGAATGATCAGGTTTTGATTTCAAAATCTCCTGCAGAAAAGGCATATGCTCTTCCGGCTTGGCATTGCCACTTGTCGACCAAACCTGCACCAACAGATATAAACCCAGTGACTGGAGGTCTGAATCCGTCCCATTTCGAATTAATTCCTGTAAGGCCAGAATACCACGACCACTGGCAGCTTCCGAAAACATTCCCATCAACAATAAGAACCCATCTCGTTCAGGTCCAAACTCCAATAACTTGAGCTGTGACTCAACCACCTCCAATGCCTCGGATTGTTGATCGGTTTTGTAGAGAGCAATAGCATATTCCCTGGCAAAACGGAAACCTGACTTTTGCCCTTTGAAAGATTCTGTCTTGGATTTTAAATCTTTTAATAATTCAGAGCTCACTACCCCGGCAAACACCCTGCGCTGGTAAACCGCCATCTCCATATCTGCCTTCTGGGCCTCATTCACCGCCAGTGCGACCGCTTGTTCCAATTGCTTCAAACCTTCCGCAAACTCACCTGTGTTGCATTGCCAATGACCTTTCACATAATGATACCAGCTCTTATCCACCTGAGGCAATGCCTCAACATTGATTTGCCCCAATAGTCTGGAAAGGACTTGAGACTCCTTCGACGCAAGGGCAATCATCGCTTTCCTCAACAACCAGCTTGGTTGATCACCGCTGGAAGCAGCAGCCATTTGCTGTTGAGCCTCCTCAATCTTTCCCAATGCCAGCAACGCAGTGACATGACTCAGCCGTACACCTTCTCTTCGTGGATCTTCAGGTTTTAACTCCAGCAAGGCTTCTCCATACAGCCGGGCGGCCAAACTTTTGACTCCGGCCTGTAGGGCCATATTGGCAGTGTGAATCTTTTGTTCCAGCTCCCGTTTTACCCGCACTTCTTCTTTTGCAGACACGGTCAAAAACGGCGCCTGGGCAGATAAGGAAGAACCCCCAAGAGCGAACGAACATCCCAGCAGCAACCACTGCAATCGCTGACCCCAAATTCTCATCGAATTCTCCGCAACAACCCGGTCAACACCTTACCAGGTCCCAACTCCAAAAACTCCATTTCCCCCAGCGAACGTAAGAACAGAATACTGTCCACCCACTGGACAGGACTGAAAATTTGCTTCACCAACAAGTCCTGAGCACGGTCCAATTCATATGGCTTGGCCTCCAAATTCGAAATCACAGGAAACTTTGGTTCCTTAAACTCAACATCCTGGATATGATCAGAAAATTCCTGGCCGGGATCTTGCATATAACGTGAGTGAAAAGCTCCGCTCACATTGAGGACAACAAACCGCCGTGCCCCAGCAGCTTCAAAGGTGGCCTGAGCTTGCTCGATGTCTTCCTTCTTCCCGGAAAGAACAATCTGCTCAGGAGCATTGATGTTCGCAAGGTCAACCCCTCCAAGCGCCGGATTATCTTTCAAAACCTGCTCCACAGCCTTCAGGTTCATCCCTAACACTGCAGCCATCCCTCCCCCACTCTGTTGATGCATCAATTCCCCACGCTTCTGCACCATCCGCAATCCATCCCCAAAGTCAACGTACCCGGCAGCAAACAAAGCCGCATATTCGCCGACCGAATGCCCGGCAGCATAATCCGCATCTCCAGAAGCACCTTCCAGCCACTCCAGATATTGGAGACTCGACACCACGTAAAGAGCCGGTTGAGTAAAGCAAGTCTGGTTCAAACGCCCATCGTCACTTTCACAGAGTTCCCGAATGGAATAACCCAAAATCTCATCTGCCTGTGCCACATATTCAGGAAACTTTTCCCAAAGGCCCTCACCCATACCCATACCTTGGGCTTGTGAACCCTGACCTGGAAATAGAAGTGTTGTCATCATTATCTACAATATCCAATTTGCTGTTGAAAAACTTGCATTCCACTCTCCAAACCACTCTCACAACAGCAAGCAGAAAAGCCGCTTACTCACCTATCCATGAATATTCTTTATAGTTTCAGGACAAGAGGGGTGGGAGCGGAATCCGTTCACATTTCTGGGATTGCCCATGCATTGGAAGCACTGGGGCACCACGTTGACTTCGAAAGCCCGACAGGCAATGACCCAAGAAAACAGGCCGGCACAAACCCCTACTCCTCAGGCCAAAAGACCTCTCTTCTCCATCGCATCGCCACCCACTTGCCTGGATTCCTCTTCGAGATTGCAGAAATTTCCTACAACCTTCATGCCACACGTAATATCGGAAGGCGTTTGAAACAAAAAAAGTACGACCTCATTTATGAACGCCATGCCTTTTTTCTCACGGCAACCAGTAAGATCGCCCAAAAATCCAACATCCCTTATGTTGTAGAAGTCAATGAACTGGTGGGAGATGAAAGAGTACGCAAGCAACCTCTGCTTACTCCCTTCGCAAAATGGTGTGACCGCCAAACTTTCCAACGGGCCTCGAGAATTGTCGTCGTGTCACCGCACCTGAAACGAAAAATCATTCAGGACCACAACATCCCTCCAGAAAAAATTCTCATACACCCCAATGCCGTAGAAGCTGAACTTCTCGAACAGGAGCCAGACCCAACACCCTTTCAAACAAAATTCAAATTCAAGGAAAAATTCAACATCGGCTTCGTGGGATGGTTTGTGCAATGGCATCGCCTGGACCTGCTACTCCAGGCATTTTCTCAACTCGTTCGCCAGCAACCAGAACTGCCCCCCAACCTCGTACTCATCGGAGATGGCCCCCTCAAAGAGGAACTCCTTCAACAAGCCCAGAAACTAGGGATTGAGGAACACTTGACCTTCACAGGCCCCATTGATCACACGGATGTCCCGGCCATGATTCGAGCAATGGACATCGCCATCATTCCCCACAGCAATGAATTTCGCTCTCCCATCAAACTCTTTGAATACATGGCTCAGGCCCGCCCTGTAATTGCTCCAGCCACCGAACCCATCTCCTCGGTGACCACTCATTATCAGGATGCACTCCATTTTCCCCCGCTTGACCAGAACGCATTGACCCAACAACTCCTCCTCCTTGCTACCGATCCTCAACTCCGGGAAAAACTTGGGAATAATGCCAGAGAGAAAGTGGAAACCCATCACACCTGGAAGCACAATGCCCTGCATTTGCTTGATGAATTGAAATAATTCTCCTGCTCAAAGCCGTCTTTCCCCTTGTCAACGTCCCGAGGAATTACATTTTTCAACAATCATTCCTCTTAAAAAACATGCCCGGATGGCGGAATTGGTAGACGCTGCGGACTTAAAATCCGCTTCTCGTGAGAGAGTGAGGGTTCGAGTCCCTCTCTGGGCACCAACTCTCCCCCCTTGCGAAAAACTGCAATTGGAGGCATCTTGTTAGGTTAGTAAACCTTCAATCCATCGACATGCATCACCCAAATTCGACTGATCTTCTCGCATGACGACCCTATTTTGGCTGTGACAAGAGTACCAGACTCCCAGCTAACACATTTCCTGTAATCACCCAAACCGATGAAATCCAACATCCTTCTCCTTCCTGCCCTGTTCTGTTTCCTCACTTCCAGCCTACCCGCAATTACCCAGTACGACGTGACAGTCGGAGCCAAATCCGGAGGAGGCAATGCCTATTACATAAATGGAGAAGAAGCTCCGGACCTCATAATAGAAATCGGTGAGTCTTATCGTTTTAATCTCGATGGAACAACCACCGCCTCTCACCCCTTTGTGCTGAGTGTGACTCCCGGTGACGGCGGCTCCTCCGCTGTAAACTTCGACGTAAATGTTACCAATAACCGCTCTACCGAAGGAGCCGTGTCGCTTATGGTCACAGCAGGATTGCCAGCTACGATCCATTACCATTGCGGTATCCATAGCGGAATGGGCGGCAAACTCAAATTGAAGGACACTACCGACACAGATCATGATGGCATGATCGACTCCTGGGAGATTGCCAATGGCCTGGATGAAAACACAGCCGACGGGCACCTTGATCCAGACAATGATCTGCTCAACAACCTAGCCGAGTACCTTGCCAAAGGAGATCCACAAACCGCAGGGTTCTTCGCATTGGACACTGACCTGGATGGCCTATCTGACGAACTGGAAAACGCAAACGAACTCAATCCTTACAATCCAGACACATTGGACGACATGGTCCGGGAAGTCTTCGACCCGGATGACGACGGTTTCCTCACCGCAAAAGAGATTGAGGTCGAGATGGACCCCAATGAACACAACAGCAATGAAGAATACGCCACACTCGTCATCGACCCGGATGAAGATGGCTTTACCAGCGCCAAGGAAGTCGAACTCGAGCTCGAACCTTTGGAAGAGAACGATCCCTTTGACTTTATACATTTCTACCTGCCTCCAGACAGTGATGCCGACGGATTTTCCGATAGCAAAGAAATTGCCTATGACCTCGATCCGCAGGTAGCCAATACGGATCTGGAGTTTGCGGTCGCTGTAGTCAATACATCGGACGAAGACATCCTGGTCGCAGCGATCGGAGATCTTCCCAACGAACAAACCATCGCCTACGCAGAATCCATCATTGATCCAGACGGAGATGGCATCACCAATGAGATTGAGGAGGAAATCGAAACCCCAACCGACTCCCCAAACTCCATTCAGGATATCGCGGTATTGCTGTTGGATCCAGATGAGGATGGATACACTTCTACTTTTGAATCCGAACATGAAATGGATCCAAACTCGGCAAACACAGTTGCCGACGTCGTGAACCTACTTGGCGACTTGGATGGCGACGGCCTTATGGACAATTGGGAGGATAATGACTCGGAGGGCATCTTTTCCTCAGAACGTTTTGATCGATTTACACTCGACAATGACCAGGACAAAATTGGAGATGATTTGGAAGAGACCTTCCTTTCTGACGTAACCACCTTCACCCAACCCAGTGAATTTGCCCAAATCGTGGTGGACCCGGATAAAGATGGACTGACCACCTCCCTGGAACTCGAAATCAGTACAGATCCCTCCACTCCTACAGCCATCAGTGAAATTTCGCCCACCACCCATGCAGTGGATCAGGATGCGGATGGATTTTCCGATTCACTGGAAGCCACTCTCGGGACCAACCCGGCCATCGCCAATGATCTGGACGTCGTGGCAAATCTCATCAATGACCCGGATAAGGACGGTCTCACAGATACTAAAGAAGCAGAACTCGAAACCGACCCAGCTGTCGCCAACTCCCTCGAATCCATTGCCACACAAATCATTGATCCCGATAACGATGGAATCACAACCTCTCTAGAATCCACTGTCGGCACAGACCCTGATACCAACACCTCTGCGATTGCTATGGCATTGCAACTCATTGACCCGGATCAAGATGGCCTGACCACCAGTCTCGAAATTTCCCAGGATACGAACCCCAACGTCACGACTCTCCTTCAAGACCTCCCCGGATTCAGCTCCACAGAAGGCTCCATCGACAAAGACTCCGATGGCATCACAGACACCTTGGAAACCTCCACCGGAAC
>CAYSOI010000043.1:10778-16031 GCA_964432425.1 uncultured Opitutales bacterium
GACCTGGAAAATGCCAATAACTCCGACCCCGACATCTCCACATCTGTCACCAGTTTTGCCCAACATGTCCTCGACCTGGATAACGATGGTCTGACCAACTTTCTCGAAGCCTCACTCAATTTATCCCCGAGCACTCCCGACTCCCACACGGAATTGGCAACTGCTATCATTGACCCGGATAATGATGGCCTGACTACAGCCCTTGAAACTACCTATAACCAGAACCCCAACGCGGATACCTCCATCATGGCCTTTGCCAACTCGATCCTGGATCCGGACGTAGATGGTTTTACCACGACTTTGGAAAATCTGATCGGTACCCCGACCGATACCTTCACAGCCACCAACGATTTTGCCCAACTCCTTCTGGATCCGGACGAAGACGGCTTCACCTCCAGTTTTGAAAACAACTACTCCGCACTGGACCCCGACGTCGTGAACACCCTCGCTGACGTAGCCGCACCCGACTCCCCTCCCGAAATTGATTTATCCCAAACCACTCACATCAACGGCTGGCACTACACCGAAGACCTCGGCTGGATCTGGACCTCCCAGGGCACCTACCCCTTCGTCTACAGAAAAACCGAATTTGACGAAAAATGGATCTACCACCTCCCCGGTTCCAGTTCACCAAGGTACTTCTACGACTACAGCGTCAACAATTGGTTCGAGATCGATTGAGCCTGAAGCGTGAAGATAAAACCTTAACGCGATTCCTCCGCGGCACTGGAGGCCGCATCCGTCACCCGTTCCAATAATTCCAGAAATTGCTCCAACTCTTTTTCGGAAAGTACGCCGAGTACTTCTTTTTGCAAATCCAGAGCCAAAACCCGACATAACTGGTAGACCTCCTTACCTTTCTGCGTCACTTCCAGTTCACGGGCTCGGCGGTCTTCCTTGGAAACGGCTCGGATCAACAATTCCGACTCTTCCATTCTCTTCACCAGAGAGGCGATGGTATTGGGGTCACTCCCCATCCAGTCGGCCAAATCCCGTTGTGCAATCGCTTCGCCCTGACGTTCCACCAGCCAGCGCAGCACTGTAAATTGGTCTGGAGTAATACCCTCGCCAGACAATCTTCGGCGAAACGCTTGGTTTAATCCATACCACGCCCTGCGTAGCAAGGGTGGGAATCGACGACTCC
This sequence comes from uncultured Opitutales bacterium, assembly GCA_964432425.1. GTDB lineage: Bacteria > Verrucomicrobiota > Verrucomicrobiia > Opitutales > JABJCN01 > JAYPDO01. The sequence continues at coordinate 11,923 of CAYSOI010000043.1, forward strand.
TACCGGGTGCATCCAGAGGTAAATGTTCCTCGTCTTGTTCGAAATCTTTCCCAAAAGGCATGTTTGACAATATAATACGTACAGGTATCAATCCGCCACACTCAAAAATTTCAATCACCAAATTTGCAGAGAGAATTATTTATCTAAAATCATGAAACTACATCACACACTCCTCTCCATTTCGGCATTGGCCGTAATGCTGACAACAGCCTGCGTCAATCAAAGCGCAACCGACACCTCCTCCAATTCCTCCAGCGGAGCTCAAATCAGCAAGCCACAAGATCCCGCATCCACTGCCACGCCTCCCGCCACAACAAACACTACACCTCAGACCACATCACAAACCGAGCCCCCATCCACCGCAGTCGTTGTCCAAACTGCCACCAAAGACCAAGACGCTCTCTACTACTATCGTGGCCCCTCCTGGAACGGAGTGCTCCCCACACAAAACCTTCCTGAAAAATGGGAACCTGGAGGAGAGAATGATCTCTTCACTTACGAAATTCAAGGAGGTGGAGTTCCAGTGATCGCTGGAGACCGCCTCTACCACTTCGGCTACTACGGAGTCGGCCCCGAACTTCAGGAAGCCATCGTCTGCATGCATCCGGTAACCGGAAAAGTCATTTGGGAAAAACGCTACAGCGACTTCCTGAGCGACACCGTTTACAACCGCTACGGAATCGGAGCACCCGTCATTGATAAAGAAACCGGAAATGTTTATTTCTATACAAGTTCTGGCCTCCTTCTCGGCTTTGACCGTGACGGCAATGAAATCTGGAAGCACTCCCTGATGGAAGAATTCTCCCGCCTCACCTTCCCCAATGGCCGTACCGGAGGTCCCGCCATTGACGGCGACCTCGTCATCGTACACTGCATCTCAGCAAACTGGGGATCCAACGGCCCTGCCCGCAATCGTTTTTACGCATTCGATAAAATCTCCGGCGAACTCGTCTGGTTTGCCACTCCAGGAGTAGCTCCCAAAGACAGCTCCTTCTCCCCTCTTCACTTTGATGACCTCAAGGACGGCCGCCGTGTATTTTACACCGGCACAGGATGCGGAAACATCGTTTGCGTAGATGCCCGCACCGGCGAATCCCTCTGGCGTTACCAAATGTCCTACGGTGGAGTAAACTCCGGCGTGGTCCTCCACGGCAAAAACACCCTCATCGCCATCCATGGTAAAGAGAACGTAGATAAATCCTCCATGGGACGCATGGTCTCACTGAAGAAACCCACCTCCATCCCCAAAAATGCGAAACTCCCAATGGTTCTTGGTGATGACAAAGTCAACTGGAAGCAAGATTACGAAGCCTTCACCAGCTCCCCCTGCATTGTAGGCGACCGTATTTACCAAACTGTCAAAACTGGTGAACTCCTCTCCATTGACGTCAAAACCGGCGAAACCATCTGGCACCTCAAGCTTGGTCATGACCAGCTTCACGCATCCCCGCTCTACGCTGATGGTAAAATCTACGTCGGCATGCACACCAGCGAATTCTACATCATTCGCCCAGAAGCCGACAAAGGTGTCATCCTTAACAAAGTAGAACTGGAAGGCGCCATTCTGGCCCAACCTTCTGCGGCTCAAGGTCGCGTTTACATTCAAACCAAAAAGAAACTCTACGCCTTCGGCTCAAAACAAGCTCCCCAACCATGGACTCCAGAGCCACAGCCCGAGGAATTGGGGAAAGGAAAACCTGCCCGCATTCAGATTGTCCCTGCTGAATTTGCTCTGATTCCAGGTCAAAAAATCCAACTCAAAGCCTACTACCTCGATAAAACCGGACGTCGCATTGGCCCAGCCAAAGATCTCCTCTGGGAAAAGTACATTCCACCCACAGCCAAGGTGAAAGCCAAAGTGGATGCCAGCCTCGATGCCACAGGCACCTTGACCGCGGCCAAAGGAGCAAAGCTTTCTGCTGGAGCCATTCGGGCCAGCAAAGACGGCGTCTTCGGCATCGCCCGTGGTCGCGTTCTTCCGGATCTTCCCTACTCGGAGGACTTCGAAGGCTTCGAACTCACCCAAACCAACACCGACGGCGACAAATTCTCCTACCCACCACTTCCCTGGCTCGGAGCCCGCATGCGTTGGCAAGTTCTTCAGCACGAAGGCACCAAGGTCATCGGCAACACCCTCGACCGCGTTCTCTTCCAGCGTTCCATGAACTTCCTGGGACGCCCCGACATGAAGAACTACACTGTCGAAGCTGACGTCATGACCGACGGAAATCGACGCGTCATGTCCACCGTCGGCCTCATCAATCAACGCTACAACATCTCCCTCATCGGAAATCACCAAAAACTGGAAGTCGTCTCCAACTATGACCGCTTCAAAGTCAGCGTCCCCTTCACAATCCGCCCCAAAACCTGGTATCACCTGATCACCCAGGTTGACACCAATGCAGACGGCTCCGGCGTCATTCGTGCAAAGGCATGGAAAAAAGGTGAAGAAGAGCCTGCCGAATGGACCATTGAAGCTCCACACGATGAAGTCCACAAAAACGGTTCACCCGGTATCTTCGCGTTTTCTCCGCAATCCCAAAAACGCGTCTTTATCGACAATCTGAAAGTTACTCCACGTCAGTAATCAAGTTTGGAGCTATAAATTAATAACCACTTAAACATCTAACCCCTTCCAAGTAACCCAATATAATGAAAATCCTCCGAAATACAGTACTGGCTGGCACACTTCTGGCCGTAACCGCTCAAGCCGCTGACTGGCCAGTTTGGGGACGCGACGCCTCCCGCAACATGGTATCTGACGAAAAAGGTGCCCCCACCGAATGGGATATCGGCCAAATGGACGAAAACGAAGTCGTTGATATCAAAACCACCGACGGCATCAAATGGGTCGCGAAAATCGGTTCCCAAGCCTACGGAAACGTCACCATCGGAAACGGAAAAGTTCTCATCGGGACCAACAACGAATCGCCCCGCGACCCCAAGAAAAAAGGTGACCGCGGTATCGTCTACTGCTTCGACGAAAAGACCGGTGCCTACGAATGGCAATTGATCATCCCGAAACTTGGAGCTGGCAAGGTCAGTGACTGGGAATACATCGGCATCTGTTCCTCACCTGCCATTGTGGGAGACAAAGTTTACGTCGTTACCAACCGCTGTGAAACCGTATGCCTCGACCTCCATGGCCTCTCCAACGGCAACCAGGGCTACCAGGATGAAGCCAAATACATGACAGTAAAAGGTCAACCCACCGCGGCGGTTGAAAAGACCGATGCCGACATCCTCTGGGTCTTCGACATGAGAGACGAACTCGGTATCTTCCCACACAACGTTACCAGCTCCTCTCCCATCGTCATTGACGGCGTTGTCTACAATGCCACCTCCAACGGAGTGGACTGGTCCCACACCAACATCCCCAGCCCTCTCTCTCCAAACTTCATTGGACTCGACGCCAAAACCGGAGAACTCGTTGGTGAAGAAGCTTCTGGAGCCAGCTCCCGTTGTCTTCACGCCTCATGGTCCTCCCTCACCTACGGTGAAATCAAAGGCCAAAAGCAAATCATCTGGGGAGCTTCCGACGGCTTCACCTACTCATTTGATCCCAAAGCCAAAGAAGACGACGAAGGCTTCCTGATCTACCCGGAACTCTGGCGTATCGAGTGTAATGAACCCGAGTATCGCAAAGACAAAGACGGCAAAAAGATCCCTTACGCCACCCCTCCAGGCCCCAGTGAATGTATCGGCACACCTGTCCTTTATGACGACAAAATCTACGTTGCCATCGGCCAGGACCCTGAACACGGCGACGGCGTTGGCCGCCTTACCTGCATTGATCCCACCAAACGCGGTGACATCACCAAAGATGGCGTAGTCTGGAAATATACCGACATTGGCCGCACCATCTCCACCGTTTCTGTAGCCGACGACCTCGTCTTTGCTGCCGAGTACGCAGGCCAAATCCACTGCCTCGACGCCAAAACTGGCAAAGTCTATTGGGTACACGACACCTTGTCCCGTATCTGGGGTTCCACTCTCGTCGTAGATGGCAAAGTCTACATCGGAACCGAAGACGGAGAAATTGTCGTCTTCGAAGCTGGAAAGAAAAAGAAGATCCTCAACACCATCGACATGGGAGCCCCCGTTTACAG
>CAYSOI010000044.1:0-15961 GCA_964432425.1 uncultured Opitutales bacterium
TTCATATAAATCAAGTCACCGAATTCATTCCATCGAATGTGGCTCCATAATTGCCCATTTACGTAGGTGTATTGATGGGCCAGGTGGCCATTCTGGTGCCAGTCCTCACGTTTCTCAATCGGAGTGCCGTACCTCCAGTAGGAACGAGATTTCCTCTTCCCATCGGGGTGAAACTGCTGAAATTCACCGTGGAGTTGGCCATCATAGTAGTGTGCTCGGGATTGCAGATTATTGTTGGGATACCAATATACGGAAATACCGTGATTATTACCTTTGCGATATTCTATTTCGGCAGAACGATTTCCTGCCTTATTCCAAAATGTGCTAACTCCATGAAGGTAGCCATTGAAGCAACTCAATTGTGCACGTTTGCTTCCTCCAGAATTTCGCATCATCACCCGTCCGGTAACAGGTTGCCTGTTTGAAACATGGTACATACGGTCGTTTTGGGAGAACGTTTGGCTGCCCTCAATGATCTGGGTGTTGCCTGGTGGCAATTTCAAGGTGCGTGCCATTTTCCGAATGCGTGCCTGTTCCTTTTTGCGGAAGTTCTCCATCGAAACAGTAAACTGGCGTCCATTGCTGGATTCCAAATGTAACCAGGTATCTTCCACTCCAAGGAGTTTTCCTTCGAACGGTGTGCCTTGCCGATTCGTAATTGTGGTAAGTTTGGGGCTTGTTGCTAAAAGCTTGGGAGCCCTGGGAGTTTTGCAACCTGCCAGGAAAAGCAAAGGAAGTCCCAGCAATAGAAGTCTTGTCATGGTCGGACGCTGTTATTCCTTGTCGATGGGGAAGCCTGCTTTCTGCCAAGCCAGAATACCTCCATCCATATGATAGACCTTTTTGAAGCCCAGTTTCTTGAAAATGGGGAGAGATTCCTTGCTTCTGCCTCCTGAGCGGCAGTGGATCATGATCGGTTTCTCTTTATCCAATTTGGTAACCTGCTCTTCGAAATCTTTGGCGTAGTAGTTCGCCGTTTTTGCTCCTGGGATGATTCCGGATTTGATCTCAAAATCCGTACGAATGTCCAGGATGATCGGAGGTGTCTTGGATTTGATCAGTTTATTGGCCTCTTGTACATCTACGTGAGTTAACCAATCGGGGGCTTTTGCCTTCTCTTCCTTCGGAGCTTCTTTTGCCTTGGGGGAAGACTCTTGGCTACAGCAGACATTTCCTAGTAGTGCGATAAGGAGAAAGCAGGTTGAGATAGGTTTCATGGATGATGGAATCGTGAGTTAATTAAGTCGGCTTTTTAACGTGGAAATCGAGAAATTTTTTCCAGGGCAGACCGTATGGTTTTTGTGCTGTATGCGGTGAGTCGTTACTTTTGAAGAAGAGAGCCCGCATCTACGCATCAAATGCCGACTCAGACCTTCGAGAGCATTCATCTGTTTGCTGGAAGGTCGCTGTTCTTGAAAATTTCCAATCAGGCAGATGCCGATGTAGATTTTGTTCCATTCTTCTTTTTTGAGATGCCCTCCGTCCAGTTGTTTTTTCCAGCGATTTCCAATGTGGACCTCACCATCCCCCATCCCTTTGCCATTTCCGATAACAAAGTGGTATGCCAGGCCATTTTGCATCCTACGCTGGTTGCGATGAAAGTTATCCAGGGCCTTTGCACTTCCGACTGTGGTCGCACTGTGATGAATCACGATCCCTTTCCATTTCCCTCCTTTTACGCTTGTTTTATTTAAGGCACTTCGGACCGAGGAGGATAGGAGCAGCGTCTCCCGGTTTTTTCCTGATGTTGCCTTGCCCGTTTGAATTTTCAGTTTCTGGCCAACTTTGATCAAGCTTGGGTCTTTGATATTATTAAGGGCGATCAATGCACTGGTCGTTGTGCGATGCCGTTGAGCAATCAACCCAAGGGAATCTCCCTTTTTGACCACGTAGGTAATCTGGCTGGTTCCTTTTTCTGGAATGGTCAGCCGTTTACCAACTCTTAGGAGGTTAGGATTGGTCAGATTGTTCGCCTTGATGATGGCCGTGCGGCTGACATGATACTTTGCTGCGATCAGACTCAGGTTTTCTCCTTTTTGTACAACGTGTACTTTTGCTTCAAGGGCACACTGTAATAAAAGTGCCAATCCAATCCAAAAAATCTGCCGCAAACTTAAAATCTGTCTCATGTGCCCATTAATCTCATGTTGAATGCCTCTCAAATGCATCGCCTCCACACAAGGAAATTAAGACAATTTCCCATGCATTTGTCGGTTTTTCTCACTTCTTGTTCAAAAAAATGAAAAAAGTTTGAACGGATTTATGAACAGCCCGTCTAAAGGGGCAAGAATCTTAAAAAAGTTCATTCATCGAGTTTGTTGTTTTTTGAAAGCCGTCTGTGTAAAGCAGGCGGCTTTCTTCTTTTATCGCTCTGGAATGGGATTTTCCCATTTACACAACGCAATTCCTTTCCCAAATTGCGTCTTTTCCAATTCGATGGAGTCCACTGGCCCATCATTTGAAATCCACCACATACGATAAAAAATTATGAGCAACTCTGCGTTGAAACTTCACAATGCCATGTGGCCCGGCCTTGTTGGTAAGGGCGATGATGAAGGACAGGAACCCCCAATCAGCCTTGAGCGGATGTTGGACCTTACTGCTGCGGCTGAGGTCAATGGACAGAAATTCGATGGAATTGATTACTTTCTCTTTCTTCCCCATACCGATCCCGAAGCCAGCGATGATGAGCTGAAGGGTATTGCCGATCTGATTACCAGCAAGGGCTTTGACATCGGTTCTCTGGTCGCTCCCGTTTGGCCGGGTACGGTGGGTGATTCCGCCATGGGTACCCGTGAGCAACGTGACAAGTTTCTCGAAGCCGTGAAAATGGCGTGCCGCATTGCCAAAGTCTTTAATGAGCATGGAGCCCGCAAGGGAGGGGTCATCCGTATTGATACCGCAGAGTTCGGAGTCGAAAAATGGCGTGAAGACCCCAAAGCCAATACCGCCACCATCGTGGAAACCTTCAAGGAGGCCGCTAAGATTGCTGCCGACAATGGGGAGCGTCTGGCCGCCGAAGGGGAAATCTGCTGGGCTGGTATGCACAGTTGGCGTGACATGCTCGACATCCTCGAAGGAGTCGGTATGCCCGAAACTCTTGGTTTCCAGGCAGACCTGGCTCACACCTACCTTTACCTCCTCGGCTACAATGCTCCTGAGCATGCTCTCGTTCAGGAAGGTTATTCTGAAGAAGAATTCTGGGCAGCTTACGAAAAGATGACCGACGCCCTTCGCCCATGGACCATTGATTTCCACGTCGCACAGAACGATGGTCAGGTCCACGGAGCTGGAAGCCACGACAAAACCGGCAAGCATTGCCCCGCAGATGATCCGAATGGTAAGCTCGATATCACCCGGTGCTCCAGCTACTGGTTGAAAGACGCCGACCAACGCGGCATCAAACACATCTGCTGGGATGGCTGCATGTTCCCGAATGCCACTCTCGAAACCCCGGATACCTGGAACACCATCCTCAAGGCCATGATCGATGTCAGAGACGCTCAATAATTTGGACGCTCTGATATAGATATATTCTTTATAAATGCCCGGCGCAGAATTTTCTGCGTCGGGCTTTCCATATTTTCATCATGAAACGAATATTGGTTACCGGAAGTACCGGGTGCATTGGCTCCTCCGTGGTCCGCTATCTACTGGAACACGGAGTGGAGACGGTGGTGGGATTTACCCGTTCCAAACCTGAAGAATCCACTCCAGATGGCTTTGAGCATGTACAGGGCGATATCACCGATGTCGCCAGAATTACACAGGTGCTGAAGGACGTTCGCCCGGATCGCATTATTCATCTGGCTGCATTCCAGACACCTGATTGCCAGGCCAATCCTTTCTTCGGCATGGATGTCAATATGACGGCCACCGCAGAGCTTTTCAAAGCGGCAGCCCGGGAACTTCCTGACTTGGACAGATTCGTTTTTGCCAGTTCCGTGGCCGTGCATGGTCCCCGAGCGGCGCATGCATCCGACAAGGTTGGTCCGGAAGCCTTGTTTTGCCCACCAAATCTTTACGGATTCTGGAAGATCGCTGGTGAAGGCATGGCTCAAGCCTTTCATATGGAGACTCAGATTCCGACCGTTTCCTTACGTCTGGCCACCACTTATGGTCCTGGCCGGGATCGTGGCATGACTTCCGCCCCCACCACGGCCATGAAAGCCGCAGTCCTTGGCGTAGATTTTGAAATTCCTTATTCCGGTCGGGAGCATTATCATTTTGTGCACGATGTCGGCGCCGGCTTTTCCGAAGCTGCCATTGCACCGTTTCAAGGATACGGTGCGTTCCATATACCCGGAACCACTGTGCCCATCGCCGACTTTTGTGAATTGATCGGTGAAATGGCAGACGATATGCCCGCGATCGAATCTGCCGGGAAGACCACGATTCAAAAGGAGGCTCCTGTGGTTCCATTTTCCTGTGATCTTGACCATGAACCCACATTGGCCGCATTTCCCAATATGCCCCTGACCCCAGTTCGTGAAGGAGTACAACAATCTCTGGATACATTCCTTGCCGAGAAAATTTCCGGTGACCTGACCACCGCAGATATTCATTGATCATTACTCTCCATGAATCGGGTTTACATTACAGCCATTGGTTTTGTTACCAGCATCGGAGTTGGTGATAAGGAAGTTTCGGAATCCCTGCGGAATATGCGGTCGGGAATCGCACTCCACCCGGATCTGGCCGGCGATGCATCCCCCGTCAAAGTGGCCGGGTGTGTGGATGGGTTTGATACCTCATCCATGGATCCCGAAGATTGGGAATTTCCTGAGCAATATTCGGTGAGAAGGGCAGTCCTTCGCAGTTTTTCCCCGCATGTCATGTATGCATGGTGTGCCATGCAGGATGCGATCAAAACTGCAGGGTTGGAGCCGGAGGATGTTTCCAATCCTGACACTGGAATCTACACCGCCTCCGGAGGTTCCATGAGTCGGATACACCGTCATTTTCAAAAGATGGAGCAGAGGGGTGTCATGCAATGCAATCCCATGGCCATCATTGCCTCCATTCCTGGGACGCTCTCCTTCAACCTTGTTTCTGCACTCAAGATCAAAGGGGTTTCCTGCGGGCAAGCATCCGCCTGCGCTTCCTCAGGCCATTCCCTCGGCTTTGCCACAGACGAAATTCGCAATGGAAAGCAAAAGCGAATGTTTGTCGTAGGTGCCGAAGATTGTGACTTTCACAGCATTGTGCCATTCTGTGGCATGCGGGCATTGTCTCTGGAGACCGACCCCGCCAAAGCTTCCCGGCCCTTTGATAAAGACAGAAAGGGCTTTGTCAGTACCGGAGGAGCGGTCGTTCTGGTTTTGGAAAACGCAGAAGAGGTGGAGAGAAGGGGAGTTGAGCCCCTTTGCGAGGTGGCCGGATGGGGCCAGGCTTCCGACGGGCACGATGTTGCCATATCCCATCCCGAAGGCGATGGTTTGGCGAGAGCCATGCAACTGGCATTCGCCGATGCCAAAGTTACCCCGGAGCAAATTCACTACATCAATGCACATGCCACCGGTACATTAATTGGAGACCGCTCTGAAATACGTGCCATTCAAAAAGTCTTTGGAGACTTCGCAACCCAAGTACCCATCAGCAGCACCAAAGCTTTGACCGGCCACGGATTATCCCTTTCCAGTGCCATGGAATCCGGATTCTGCGCCTTGAGCTTCCGGGATGGATTTCTCCCCGGCTCTGCCAATATCGATCAACTCGATCCCGAAGCCGAGGATATGAACATCCTCCAGAATTCTGTTTGCTCCAGACCCGACTACATTCTGTCCAACAGCAGTGGCTTCGGTGGAGCCAATGTTTCGGTTGTGCTCAAACGTTGCAGTTGAGCATCGGTTTCATGACTTCCTGGTTTTCCGCGTCCGTAAAGGCGGAGATTCCATCCTTGAGGTCGTAGAGTCGAACCAGTTCATTGACTGGCACCACACCATCCTTGAGCATTTTCATGGACCTTTCATAGCTGGGGATGGCTGAGCCGTAGCTCGTTTGGATACCGATTTGTTTTCGTACAAACTGAGTCATGTCCAGGGTCACATCCCGTCCGTACAAGGCGACCACAGAGACCAACCCATCCGTCCTGACCGTTTTCCAGGCATCGGCAAGAGCCGGGCTGGCTCCAGAGGCCTCGATCATTCCATCCACTTCCTGTCCAAAAAGGCTTTTCACTTGTTCATCCAATGGAGATTGATCGGGCCCAACTATTACCGTTTTAAAGCCAATCCTTTTGGCCGCAGCCAATCGTACTTTTTCATCGGCTTGGGTTCCAGACACGATCACCTCCGCTCCATGATGCCTGGCCACAATTGCACACAACATTCCGATGATTCCCGGACCCGAGACCACAACTTTATCGCCAGCCTGAATCCTTGAGCAATTCACCACACAATGATCCGCAACGGATAGCGGTTCCGTCAATGCCGCGGCCTGATTCTCCAGTGCCTCCGGCAACTTCAGCAAAAACTTCTGGTCCACCACAATGTATTCTGCCATGCCCCCATCCAGGTGAAGTCCCTGTACACGTCTCGATGGGGAAAGCTGCGGCCAGCCCTCCTTCACATAGCGACAATTGTCGTCCATGGCCTGAATCGCCAGCATCGTCGCCCGATCTCCTTCCGCCCAACCTGTGACTTCCTCACCAACTTGTTCTACCACTCCTGATAATTCGTGCCCAAACGTCACACTTGGCAAAACACTTTCGTATCCGGCGTGGTTCAGGTAGGCATGCAAGTCCGAACCACACACTCCACAAAATTGAACTTTCAGTAAAACTTCTCCAATTCCTGTTTCAGGAATCTCAACTTCCTCTATTCTAGCGGCACGGGGGGACTTTTCAAAACGTCTAAGAGCAATCATGTGGGAGTTATTTCAAAAAAAGTTATCAACAATTGGGAAAAACTTGAACAAAGATAGGGGGTAAAGCTCTATAAGGCAGTACGAATAAATTCTGGCCAACAAAAAAGTTCAGTTTACATCCCCATTCAATATGACATTCTCCAATTCGCTTCTCCGACTGATCTCCACGCTTCTGCTCCTGCTGGTCTCCTCGCCATTCTTCGCATTCTCTCAACCGGAGAAAAAGAAAAAGGATCCGGCCCTCGATCTCTACTACAGTGCCAACGGGCTCTACAATCGACGCCTTTATGAGTTGGCTGTCGACGAGTACAAAAAGTTTCTCACCAAGTACAAAAATCACGAGAAAGTACCGGATGCCCGGCTCGGATACTCACTCAGCCTCTACACCGCAGGCCGGAAAGAAGAAGCCATTCCCGAGTTGCAGAAGCTAACGTCCGACAACCGCATCAACAAACTGGCTCCCGTACACAACCTGCTGGGACACTGTCTGCTGGCGAAACAGGACTTTGCCAATGCCGAGAAAGCCTTTTTGTGGTCCACCCAGAACCGCAAGGAAAAGTCAATCCAGGCCGATGCCCTCACAGGACTTTGCGAATCCTTGTATCGTCAGCAAAAATGGGAAGATCTGGGATCTGCCGCGGTGAAACTCCGAAGTGCCGCTCCTGATTCCCCTCATCTTGGCCGGGTCAGCTACCAGGGCGCTCTTGGTCTCTTCGAGCTGAAAAAATTCGGTGATGCCATCAAATTACTTCAACCGCTTACCTCCAAACCGGAGTCCAACCCCCTTGGCCAACATATCATTTATTTATTCGCAGAGTGCCACCGGGAAAATGAAAATTACCCGGAAGCCGCCAAATCCTACGAAATTGCCGCCACCAAACTCGAAGGTCCCTTTACTGAGCAATCCCATTACCGCCTCGGGTTTGTTCACTTCCTCAATGATGATTACAAAAATGCGGCCAAGCATCTTGTTACATTTCAGAAGAAGCATGCGCAAAGTGAACTCCTCCCACAGGCCACTCTCCATCTTGGTCGCTCCTATTTTCAGTCAGAAAGCTACCCCAATGCCCGCAAGGAGTTTCTGAAGCTGACGAATCACGCAGACCTGAAGACCGAATCCACCTTCTGGCTGGCCCGGACCTATAGCAAAGAAGGCGACCACGCCAAAGTGGAGCAGACTCTCGGTCAGAATATCGCCGCCCACAAAACTTCCACCCTCTATCCGGACATTCTCTTCGACCTCGCCTCCGCTCAGCTTCAGCAGCAAAAGTTTGAGGATTCAGGCAAGAACTTCAAGCAAGCCTACACCGCAAACCTGGAAGCTACCCGAGCACCGGATGCCCTCTGGCTACAAGCCTTTTGCGAACACCAGGCCAAGGACTACAAGTCCAGCGATGCCACTTGCCTCCAGTTTCTCTCCAAACACAAAGATCACACCAGTGCCCCTGACGCATCCTTCCTACACGCAGAAAACCTCTTCTTTCAGGAGCAGTACACACCCTCCATTCCTGCCTACAATGCATTCCTTCAAAAACATCCTCAACATGATCAAAGCCCCGTGGCTGCCTACCGGATTGCACAGTCTCAATACCAGAACAAAGAACATCCCGAGGTCATCAAAACACTGGCACCCTTGATCCAGAAGAAAGTAAACAATCCAGCCTTGGATCAACTTTACTTCCTGGCCGCAGACAGTTCTTTTGTTACAGAAGACTGGGACAAGGCGACCACGCACTTCCAGCAGTTTCTCAAAGAACAGCCCCAATCCCCCAACGCTGAAATTGCCTGGTTCAAACAAACCCTGGCCTACATTCGCAAGGAGGATGCCAACAACGCCGCGACCTCCCTGGCCAAACTGATACAGACCAGTCCCAAGTCAGACCACATTCCTCATGCCCAGGTGGAACTCGGCCTCCACTACTATAATAAAAAGAGCCTTCCTCAAAGCATTGCTCAACTCAAGCAAGTGGCTGCGAATTCTGAGCACCATCCCATCGCTCTCTACTATCTTGGATACGCCACCGTCGAACAACAGGACCACAAGACCGCTGACCAATATTTTCAGCAACTGATCCAGAAATACCCTCAGCACGAACGTACTCCGGATGCCTCGCTTCAACATGCTGCTTACCAGATCGATCAGGAAAACTTCCCTCAGGCTGCCACCGTTCTTGCCAAGCTTGTTCAGCAACATGCCAGTCACGCCAAGGCCGACCAATTCAACTACCAATACGGCATCGCCCTTGCCCGTCAGGAACAATGGGCCAAAGCCGCTCCTTATTTCCAGAAAGTCTTTTCCTCCTTTCAAGACTCCGAACTTCGGGATCAGGCACTCTATGAACTGGCATGGTGTGAAAAAGGGCAGGAGAAATCACCCAATGCAGCCAAGCACTACCAGACTCTTCTCCAGCAGTTTCCCCAAAGTTCACTTTTACAAGACGTAACCCTCGAACTGGCAGAACTCGAATTCCAACAGGAGCAATATCAACCCGCCGCCACCCGCCTCAGTCAAATCCTGCCCAAGGTGGAACGCCCGGAGTTGAAGCATCGCATGCTCTACCGCCTGGGATGGTGCCAATACAAGCAGGAAGACTATACGGACTCCGCCAAACATTTTGAAACCCTCATCACGGAAAACCCAAAATTTGACAATCTCCTGACTGCTGCCTACCAAGCCGGGGAAGCACGGCTTCTGCTCAAAGACTTCGCCGCCGCTGCAAAAAACTTTGCCAAAGCCGTAGCCTCTGGAGCCAAGGGAGACACACTCCACGAGCAAGGCTCCCTCCGTTTGGCAGAGACCCAGGGATTGTCCAATAACTGGTCACAAGCTCTCCAAACCTACCAGCAATTCCAGCAGAACTACCCCCAAAGTGAGTTCATCAACAAAGCCAAATTCGGAGTAGGTTGGGCCTATGAAAACCTGAAGCAATACCCTCAGGCCATTGCCACCTACAACAAATTGGTCGATGAAGGAGGTAAGGACGAACCCACTGCCCGCTGCCAACTCCAACTTGGTGAATGCTACTTCAACCAACAAAAGTACAAAGAGGCCATACCGGAATACCTCAAGGTCCGAATCAACTTCAATTACCCCAATCTCAGCTCCGTGGCTCTCCTGGCCATGGGTAATGCCCTGGAGATGACCAGTCAACCACAGCAGGCCAAGGAAACCTATGAGGAAATTATCCGGGACTTTCCAGATTCCAAATCCGCTACCGTCGCCAAGCAAAAGCTTCCCAGAATCGTCATTCCAGGCAATTAACCTTAGTCCTTTCATCAACAAAGACAACAACACTGCTCATGCATCACCTCTTGCGTTTCGTTCCCTTTTATTTTCTCACGCCTTTGATGGCCCTGGCTCAGGACCCTCCCTCAGAAGGACCTCCTCCTCCCAAGACTCCAGATAACCTGCTTGAACTCCTGATCATGGGGGGAGAGATGATGATCCCGATTCTGATCTGTTCCATTATTGCTCTGACCATCATCATCGAACGCATTATCAACCTACAGCGTTCCAAGGTCATTCCTCCCAATTTTGCTTCCGATCTGCACAAGCAACTCGGAGATATCGCCTCACCAAACATCAATGCTGCTCTGGATTTCTGCAAACGCAGTGATGCCGTCGTCGCCCACATCTTTTTACCGGCTCTTCAGAAAGTTCAGCACGGTCCGGAAGTCATCCAAACCGCGATCGAAGATGCAGGCATGCGGGAAGTAGGGCGCTTAAAACGCAAGCTCAAACCCCTTTCCTTCATCGCCACCATTTCTCCACTGCTGGGTCTGCTCGGTACTGTTTATGGAATGATCGAAGCCTTCCAGGCCGCATCCACTGCCGGACACGGCAAATCGGACATGCTGGCAGAAGGGATCTATGTGGCTCTGGTTACGACTGCTGCGGGGCTGAGTCTCGCCATCCCTGTGCTCATTGTTCACCAGTTCCTCAGTGGCCGGGTCGATGCCTTGATCGATGAGATCGACCAGTCTGCCAACGACTTCCTGGATACCCACACCCTGCCGAAGAAAGAGGACTAACCCCTCTTTACCTGCCACCCTGCTCAATCCCAATTTCTCATGCGTATATCTCGCCAGGAAGAAAGTGACGACCAAGTCATCAATATCTCCTCTCTGCTCGATGTCATGTTCATCCTGATCATCTTCTTCCTCGCTACGGCCACCTTTACGGAAGAAGAGCGGGACATTCAAATCAATCTCCCTCAGAGCGGAGCCGCCCAATCCATCACCCAGGCTCCAAAGATGATCATCATCAATGCCCGAAAGGATGGATCTTACCAAGTGGCCCAGCAATCCCATGATCTGGCCTCCCTGAAACAGACACTGGTCAAAGCCATCGAGAGCAATCCAGACCAGAAAGTCCTGGTCCGTGGAGACAAAAATGCTGCCTTTGGTCATGTCGCCAATGCCGTTTCCCTGTGTAAGGAAGTTGGCATTCACAAAGCCAACCTCGGGTTTGAAAGTAAACCTTTGGAGTAACCCTTTCTAAATGTTATCTTTTCGGTCATTGCCATTTCAACTCCCTGACTCATAACTAACCACCATGCCCAAACGAATCCATCCCGCCTGGTTAATCGGCAGCTTTGTCGGCGGAGCCTTGGTATTGGGTCTGATCCTTTTAGCCAACCAGAAGAAGGAGTATTACTCCGATGGTTTTGGAATCCGCCAATCCGTGGAAAACGCCCAAACCCGGCAAATTCTCTGGGAGCCTGCGGATACTCTGCAGGGGACCGAGTCTCTGGAAGAGGAACTCTTTGATCCCGCCTTCGGGGCCGATGGCTCCACCCTCATCATGAATAAAGGCCGCCCCACCAGACAGGGCGGAGCAGACCTGTACATTTCCCGAAACCCTTCCGGTGAAGAATGGCAGGAACCCACGCCACTCGAAGTGGTCAATTCCGAAGCCAACGACATCGGTGCCCACTTGTCTGCCGATGGTCAGCATCTCTTCTTTTCCTCAGACCGGGATGGCGGATTGGGAGGCTACGATATCTGGTATTCCTGGCGTACAGAAGAAGGGCAGTGGAGTGACCCTATTAATGCGGGACCCGAGATCAATACTGCCTTCAATGAATACGATCCCGCCTATGACCCTTACTCCGACACGCTCTACTTTTCTTCCAATCGTCCCAAAAGAGAACTGACCGAAGACGAAAAGAATGCCTGGTTAGCCACCCAGCGAGAACTTCTCTTCAATCAGGATTATGACATCTTTCACGCTGCCAGAACTCCTGGCGTGAGTTCGCTCGAAGCCTCAGGAAACGCGTCTCTTTTTCAGGAAGCTGACCGAATTCCCGAACTCAATACAGAGGCTCACGAAGGGCAAATGACACTGACTCCACGGGGCAACTACCTTTACTTTGCCTCCAACCGGGAAGGTGGTCATGGCGGATTTGATCTTTATCGTACACGTATCCATGACGGAGAGTTTATCGACATCGAGAACATTGCTGGACCCATCAATACAAAACACGATGAGATGGACCCCGCCCTGACCAACCATGGTTACATCCTGGTCTTCAGTTCCAATCGACCGTTCTTTGAAACTCCTGAGGAAGAGCCGGAGGAGCCGCTCGGTTTAGAGCTCGAAGAGGGACAAGCCCCGGAGGAGGCAATATCCACCCCTTCAACACGTTTTTCTCTCTATCAATCGACATCAAGGGAAGTCTTCATTCAGGTCGAGGACAGTCTGCTCACTTCCATGATGAATTTCATCTGGAGAAACATTCTCTGGATCCTGCTGGCCTTGGCAGCACTGGCACTGATTCTTTACCTGCTTCGCCTCCTCAGTAAAAAAAACGCCAATCTCAGCACCACCGCCCGTGCCATGCTGGGATCCGTTTTGGTTCACGCCGTTCTCGCCTTTCTGCTCAGCCTCTGGTTCATCACCTATCAAATCATTGAGGAAACTTCAGAACCCTTGATGGAAGCTGCTCTCGATACGGACACCTTGGCACAAGAGCAATTGGCTCTAGAGATTCGTGAGACGGTGACAGAAATGGTCCCGGCCGTGGAAGATCCCATCCCGGTGCAGGCGGTTCGTCCAGACATGCCGATTCCAACGGTAGAACCTCTGGATATTCCTGAGTTTGCCCCGCCACCCGATGCTTTTGTCATTGAGCACAAGCCCGTTGAATTTCAACCCCCCATTCCGGAGAACACCCCACAACCCCAGCCAGCTCCAGAGTTGCCGCCCATTGAGTTGCCTCAGGTGGAAGCCCTCCAACCTTTGGCGACCACTCCAATCCCCATTCAAATGGAGGACATCCGGCAACTGGAAGCTCCCAATCCCGAACCCACGCTACAAACTCCGCAAACGGTACAGAACCTGACCCAGACTCAGAACTTTACTGTTCCCCAGGTTGCCCCGGAAACCCCAACACTCCAGCCCGATGTCGAAGCCACTCTCACCAATACCCCTGTTGCCAACACAACCTTGCCTCCTCTCACGTCTCCTTCCTTCCCAACTGAATTTCAACTACCCACCGAAGAAACCCCCAATCTTCCGGAGCTGACCCAGAGTGAATCGGTTCCCACGCAACTGGATGCAAATCGAAATGTGGAAGCGGAGCAACAACCCGAACTGCAATCCGCAACAGCCAACCAAACTCTGACTCAAGCCAATCCGACAACTCCGCAAACGACTCCCGCTCCTGTTCCGGCTCCAACCATGGAAGTGCCGCAAATTACCCAGAATTTGCCCACTCCTCAACAAACGTCCCTCAACGCCCCCGCTCCCGAACTTTCCCAGCCAAAGTTTACCCCTCAGGAACTTCCCAGCCAACCTGCCCCGGAACTTCCGGAGCCCTTGCAAGCCGTTGCCCAGCAAGTCACCCTCGAAGCTACCCGTACCGTCGAAGCCGAGCAACAACCCGAGCTGCAAAATGCCCAGCCCAACCAGACTCTTACCAAAGCCACTCCCGACGCTCCGGATTCCACATTGGCACCAGCTCCGGCACCGACCCTTGACATTCCTCTGGTCGAAGAAGGCATCCTTGCCAAGCAACATTCGCAGTTAGTCCCGGAAACCCCTGACCTCCCGGAACCTGCCTCCTCGCAAACCCCGCTTCCCAATCAACCCGCTCCAGAGATTCCGGAAAGCCTACAGCCCATGGCCCTGAAGCTCGATCTCGAAGCATCCCGTGATGTGCAGGCCGAAAAGCAACCGGAACTCAAGGAAGCTCAACCTGCCTCTTCACCCAGCACCAAAGTTGCCATCAACAGTACACCCGCTCAACCTACCCCGGAAAATGCAAAGCTGGATACACCAGAGATTCAGCCCGACCAGTTGACCCAATCTGCAACCACCCTGACTGCCAATACTCCGGAGCAAACCACTCCAGATCAGCCAACGCCTGAGTTGCCCAATCAACCTACACCGGAAATTCCGGAATTGTTAAAGCCCCTGGCACTGAAGGTGGACCTCGAATCCAATCGGGAAGTGGAATCCCAGGAACAGGCTCAACTGAAGAAAGCTCAACCGGAAACCTCTCCTAGCCATAAGGTGGCCTCCAACACACAACCTTCCCAACCTACTCCGGAACCCGCCACCCTGAAAGCTCCGGAAACGGAACCCGCCACCCTTGCCAAGTCCGCACTCACTCTCAAGCCCTCCACCCCGGATCAGTCTTCACCTGCACCCACCAATGTAGCGTTACCCAATCAACCTACCCCGGAAATTCCTGAACTCAGTCAACTTTCCCCCTTGAATCTGGAGTTGGAATCCTCCCGCACACTTCTTGCAGAAAACCAACCTGCTCTGGAAGCAGCCAATGCGGAGCAAACTTCCAAGCAGCAAACCGCCCCAACCTCTCCTCCCAGTCTCCCCAAACCGGAATTGGCTAAACTGGAACTCCCCACTTTGCCTGACCTGACCAGCCCGGCATCCCCAACCACCCTGCTCAAAACCAATTTACCTCCAGTCCTTAATCCGAACCTTCCCGAGTTAGCCGGTCCGGATTCCACCGTTGCCGTCCACCTTCCCACGATTGAGCACGACCCACAACTCCTCCTGGAAACCAAGCCATCCGAAGAAGAACCTTACCTTCTGCGAGATCCGAAAGTTCGGCAAAAAGTGCTCGAACGCCTTGGCGGAAATGAGGACACCGAGAAAGCCGTGGCCCGTGCATTGGACTGGTTCTCCCGCAACCAGGAAGACGACGGCCGCTGGAGCATTCATAGACATGGAGGTCAACGAGGTCATGACCATGCGGCAACCGCCTTCGCCGTCCTCTGCTACTATGGGTGGGGCATCAAACACAACGAGCCAGGCAAGTATAAGAAGACCGTCGACAAAGCCTTGAACTGGATGATTCAAAACCAGGATGAAAAAGGTGGATTTACCAATGGGCAGCACAACGGAATGTATGACCACGGAGTTGCCACCATGGCCTTGGCGGAAGCTTATGGCCTGACTAAGGATGAAAAACTGAAAGAGCCTTTGGAAAAGGCGGTGCAGTTCATCATCGACGCCCAGAATCAAAATCATGGTGCTTGGGATTATCGTCCTGGATCTTCGAGGATCGATTCCTCGGTTTCCGGTTGGCAAATCATGGCTCTGCGAAGTGCCAGAATGGCGGGTCTCAAAATCCCGGATCGTCCCTTTAAATTGTCATCCAAGTGGTTGGATACGGTCGGTGCGGGGCGGCATCGTGGCATTTATGGCTACGACAAACGCCAATACAAAACCCATGCTATGGTCGCCACAGGGCTCTTTTCTCAGCAACTTTTGGGAGTCTCTCCGGAACATCCCCGCATGAAGGAATCCGTTCAACACATCGCTCAAAACATGCCGAGAGAAAATCAGAGAGATTTCTACTACTGGTACTACGCCTGCCTGAGCCTCTATCAACACCAGGGTCCCGTCTGGGAAGAGTGGAATCAAAAGATGAAGCCGATCTGGCTCAATTTGCAGGAAAAGCATGGCCCAGACGCCGGTAGTTGGGACCCCAAAGGCGGCAACCATATGGGGGATATGGGCCGAGTCATCACCACCGCCCTGGCTACGCTTTCCCTTGAAGTCTACTACCGCTACTTGCCACTTTACCAAACCCGTGCCGTCACTGTAACCATGCAAAAATGA
>CAYSOI010000045.1:0-15885 GCA_964432425.1 uncultured Opitutales bacterium
AAGAAGGCTTCGAAGGCGGTGATGGCGTTTTCCATGATGCCGAGGTGGAAGCTTTCGTTGGGGGCGTGGAGGTTGTCTTCGGGGGTGAAGAGACCGATGAGGAGGGAGTCGAGGCCGGCGATGGTTTTGAGGTCGGAGATGATGGGGATGCTGCCGCCTTCGCGAAGGTAAATGGGCTTGGAGCCAAAGGTGGATTCGATGTTGTTTTCGGCGGTAGCAAAGGCTTTTTGTAAGACCGGGGATTGGTCTGCGGGTGTGTTTTCACGTCCTGGTGGGACGATCAGGTAGGGGTGGCCGGTTTCGGGTTGGGTGAACTCGACTTTTACGGAGTCGGGGCAACGTTCCCGGATGGTTTGCTGGACGAGTTGGGCAATCTCACTGGGGTTCTGATTGGGGACGAGGCGGCAAGTGATCTTGACGAAGGCTTCACTGGGGATGACGGTTTTGGAGCCTTCTCCCTGGTAGCCTCCACCAATGCCGTTGAATTCGAGGGTTGGGCCAAAGCGGAGCGCTTCAAATGGGGTGTACCCTTTGGCACAATGGAATTTGGGGATGCCGAGGAATTCCTGATATTCCTCCAGAGTGGTGGGAAGGCGTTCCAGTTCTTCCTGTTCCCATTGGTAAACGGGAAGTACGGGGTCGTAAAAACCGGGTACATTGACTCGGCCATCGGGGCTATGCAGCGAACCACACACTTGCGTCAATGCCTGGAGAGGGTTCATGACCACACCGCCGTGGACGCCGGAGTGCAGGTCCATCTTCGGGCCTTTAAATCGGGCTTCAAAGGCGACCAGACCGCGGAGTCCTGTGGTAATGACGATCTGCTCCGGGCTGGGGCTTCCGGTATCCGAAACGAGTACAAAGTCGGCATCGAGGCGATCTTTGTATTTTTCTAGAAATCCGTGGAAGCTGGGGCTACCAATCTCTTCTTCTCCTTCGATCAGGTATTTGATGCGAAGGGGCAAATCCGGATTCTTTTCCAGAACACGGGAGAGGGCTGCCATGTGGACGATTTGCGGTCCTTTGTTATCCGCAGCTCCTCGGCCAAAGATTCTTCCGTCGCGAACCGTAGGCTCAAAGGGCGGGGTTTCCCATAGTTCGAAGGGGTCGGCGGGCTGGACATCGTAATGTCCGTAAATCAGAACACAGGGCCATGAGGGGTCCCCTCCTCTTTCGGCGAGAAGGATGGGATGTTTTGGGGTTTCAATGGCTTCAACAGTAAAGCCCAAGCCCTTGAGTTGTTTGGCGGCAAACTCCCGTGCAGAGGTCAGGCCATCGGCATAGGCACTGTCTGCAGAGATACTTGGGCAACTTACATATTCTTTGAGGGCTTCGGTGGGATCTTTGATCATTTAGTGGATTACTCAGTTGGGTTTGACAAAAGGGATGGGCCTGGAGGCGTTGTATTCATCAATGGCGACTTCAATTTGCCGTTCCAGGGCAGCAATTCTGGATTTGTGAGCAGGATGAGTGGAGAGCAATTCCGGCATGAAGTTAGGATTCCTTTTTTGCATCATCTTTTCCCAAAACACCAAGGCTCGCCGGGGATTGTAGCCGGCCCTGGCCATGTAGATCAGGCCAACCTGGTCTGCTTCCAATTCCTGCCCACGGCTAAAGGGAAGGACGACTCCGACCTGAGATCCAAGGCCATAGGCGGCCAGCATCGCGTTGCGTTTTTTGGTTTCCTGTTTCTGGGTAGCTGCGGCAAGGATGACGCCTCCTGCGACGACCAACATCTGGCGAGACATTCTTTGGTTCCCATGCTGGGCAGCCACGTGGGCAATCTCATGACTGATGACGGTCGCCAAGTCTGATTCCTCCTCCACTAGGTTGAAGATTCCCGAATAGATACCGACCTTTCCTCCTGGAAGGGCGAAGGCATTGAGTTGATCGCCCTCAAACACGACGAATTCCCACTTGGTGGCGGGCATGTCGGCTTTGGCGACTTCGGCAATTTTTTCGCCGACTCGTTGTGCCATGGCATTATGGCGGGCATTATGGGAGATCTTTTGCTCTTTCTGCATTTGGGCAAAGAGCGTATCCGCTTGCTCAATCAGTGCGGATTCCGGCATCAGCAATAAGGCAGACTTGCCTGTTGCCGGAACAGTGGAACAACCGGAAAATGCCAGCAGGGCACTTCCGAGAATCAGTAATAAGGTGGTGGTGGTAGCTCTCATCCCTGAGTTTTTCTGCATTGGAGTGTTCAGATTAATGGCGGAAATGTCGCATTCCCGTAAAGACCATAGCCATTCCCCGCTCGTTTGCCGCCGCAATGACTTCTTCATCCCGAACGCTGCCGCCGGGTTGAATGGCGGCGATGGCTCCAGCTTCTGCCGCGGCGATCAATCCATCGGCGAAGGGGAAAAAGGCATCGGATGCGATGATGGAGTTGTCGAGGGAGAGCCCGGCTTCTCCGGCTTTCCAGACGGCAATGCGGGAGCTGTCGACTCTGGACATTTGCCCGGCTCCGACTCCGAGTGTCCGCTCATTCCCGGCGTAAACAATGGCGTTGGACTTGACATGGCGAACGACTTTCCAGCCAAAGAGGAGGCTGTCCCATTCGGCAGAGGTGGGTTCTCTTTCCGTCACGACTTTGAAGTTTCTGGGATCGATCCGGACGCCGTCGCGGTCCTGCAAAAGATATCCACTGGGCACGGTCCGCATTTCCTGCAAACTTTCCGCACCGGGGCTGCCTTGGGCAATCATGAGGCGGAGGTTTTTCTTTTTGGCAAAGAGTTCACGGGCCTCTGCGGAGAACTCGGGAGCGATGATGACTTCGCAGAAGATTTGGCTGATTTCCTGGGCCAGATCCGCGTCTACGGTCTGGTTGGCGACAATGATTCCTCCAAAGGGAGCCTGTTTGTCGGTTTCGAAGGCACGTTTCCATGCATCGACGAGGTTGTCAGCACTGGCGACGCCGCAGGGATTGGTGTGTTTGAGGATTGCTACGGTGGGCTTTTTGAATTCCCCGATCAAGTAGACCGCCGCGGAGATATCGATGATGTTGTTGTAGCTGAGTTCTTTGCCCTGAAGTTGCTCGAAGTTCTCCAGAAAATTGCCGTACAGTGCGGCTTTCTGGTGTGGATTCTCCCCGTAACGCAGGGTTTTGGCCCGAGGTGTATTTAAAAAGATGGAAGTGGGGAGACCGGAAATGGAGTCGAGGTCTGGTTCTTCACCGGAATTTTTCTGAAGGTAGCTGGCGATGGCAAAATCGTAGGTGGACGTACGCTGGTAGACTTTCAGTGCCAGTTCCCTGCGCAGAGCCAGGAGTCCAGCGTCGTCATTGATCACATCGAGCAGTCGAGAATAATCCGCGGGATCACAAAGGACACTGACCGCAGCATGATTTTTTGCGGCGCTCCTTAGCATGGATGGGCCACCGATGTCTATGTTCTCAATGGCTTCCTCCAGGGAAACATCGGGGCGGGCTACGGTTTGTTCAAAGGGATAAAGATTGACGGCGACAATATCGATCAGGTTGATTCCGTTTTCCTTGGCTTGGTCGAGGTGATCCTGTTTATCTCTACGGCAAAGAAGGCCGCCATGGATTTTGGGATGGAGGGTTTTGATCCGCCCTTCCATCATTTCCGGAAATCCTGTGTGATCACTAACTTCCGTCACCGGCAGACCTGCATCGGCAATGGCTCGGGCAGTACCGCCAGTTGAAAGAATCGTGTAACCATGCTGCTCCACAAGAGCTTTGGCGAAGTCGACGACTCCAGTTTTATCGCTTACTGAGATGAGTGCAAATTTGTCCATAAGGGCTGAAGGTTTTGCCCCCTGGGTAGCCACCGTGCAAGGAAATTTCTATTCCAGCTTGCTTTGCTGCGGATTCCCCTTTGGTTACTGTGCCCTCCAAATTCGCACCTCAATATATGACGGCCTCATTAAAAACAGAACCACTTCAGATCGCAGATCGCACATTTGATTCCAGACTTTTCGTCGGAACTGGGAAATTCCCGTCTCCAGAATTGATGAAATCCACGTTGGCGGCCTCGGGCACAGCTCTCGTGACGGTAGCTCTGAAGAGAGTGAATCTGAATGAAGAGGATGACCCTTTCGCCGACATTCTGGATTATCTTGAGCCGGACCGTTACCTGATAGTGCCAAACACGGCAGGTGCCATGAATGCGGAAGAAGCGATTCGGATTGCCCGGTTGGGAGCGGCGGCCGGTTTGCCCAAATGGCTCAAACTGGAAATCCATCCGGATCCGAATTACCTGCTTCCCGATCCGATTGAAACTCTCCAGGCTGCGGAAGTGCTCGTGAAAGAAGGCTTTACGGTACTTCCCTACATCAATGCTGATCCTGTGCTGGCTCAGCGACTCCAGGATGTGGGCTGTGCGACAGTCATGCCATTGGGAGCACCGATTGGAAGCAACCGTGGGCTGGAAACGCGGGCACAGATTGAAATCATTATTGAGCAAGCCAACGTCCCGGTGGTGGTGGATGCTGGCATTGGTACTCCCTCCCAGGCAGCGGAGGCGATGGAGATGGGAGCGGATGCGGTGTTGGTGAATACAGCCATCGCGGTGGCTCCAGAACCCGAGACCATGGCGATTGCCTTTGCCAATGCGATTGAAGCGGGATGGACTGCCCGAAATATTGGTATGGGGACCATCGGCTCCAAAGCTTCAGCAACCAGCCCGCTCACCGCATTTCTGGACTAATACCCGATGCCTAAATCTGCACAATTTTCAGAGATTTTTGATCAGCTTCCGATTGATCAACTGTTGGAAATTTCCCATCATGCTACCGAATTGGAGGTGCAATCCATTCTGCGCCGGGGTTTTGCCAGAAACATCGAAGAATTTGCCCAACTGCTCTCTCCGGCAGCAAGTGCACATCTGGAAACCCTTGCCGAGCTTTCCCAGAAAATCACCCGGCGACATTTTGGAAAAGTCATTCGCTTGTTTGCCCCGCTGTACCTGTCCAACGAGTGCGTCAACATCTGCAAATACTGCGGGTTTTCGAGGAACAATGCCATCCCACGGGTGACACTGCCGGTGGAAAAGGTGGAGGCAGAAACCCGGATACTGGCAGGCCAGGGATTTCGGTCATTGCTACTGGTGGCGGGGGAACACCCACGATATGTGTCGCAAAACTATGTCGAGGAATGCCTGAAAGCTTGCTTGCCTCATATGCCGAGCCTGAGCCTCGAAATTGCACCGATGGAGACGGAGGAGTACTTACCCCTGGTCAAGGCAGGTTGTGAAGGCTTGGTGGTCTATCAGGAAACTTACCACATTCCCTCCTATAAAGAACTTCATCCTCATGGCCCCAAAAAACATTTTCACTGGAGGCTCGATACTCCGGAACGGGCTTACGAAGCCGGGTTTCGGCGGTTGGGAATCGGCGCCCTTTTCGGGCTTTACCGCTGGCAGCATGAAGCCTTGTGCCTCGCCTCCCATGCCTGGCACCTCAACCGAAATTGCTGCAATGCTCAACTAGCCCTGAGCTTCCCGAGGATGCGTCCGGCAGCAGGAGAATTTCAACCAGAAGAACAAAACCTTCTCCCTGACCGGCAATTCGTCCAACTTCTGTGTGCCCTTCGGCTGCTTCTGCCGCACGCCGCCTTTGTTCTCTCCACCCGGGAAAGTCCGGCCCTGAGGGATGGAATCATTCCGCTGGGCATTACCAACATCAGTGCAGGCTCAGCTACAGAACCCGGAGCCTACAGTGATTATGACCATCAATCCTGGAAACCTTCCCGCCAACAGCCCGGTGAACAATTCAACATCGCTGACGAACGTTCCCCTGCTCAAATGGCAGACATTTTGAGACAAAAACAACTGGAGCCCGTCTGGAAAGATTTTGACAGTTCGCTGGTAAGTCCATTTTCACCTCCCCTGCCTGCTGCACAAAACCACCATTGACATTATCTTTGACAGAAGACTGCATCAATCCCTTTAGTCCCGCATGACGCCCAGCCCAACCATCTCGATTACTGCCAACGGCAAAACCTACCAAATCCAACCCAATCTCATTATACCTGAATTTCTCGAACAACTTCAACTCACCCCCAGAAGAGTTGTCGTTGAATACAACAAACAAGCCCTGACCCCTGCCGAAATGAAACAACAAGTCTTGCAGGATGGCGATGCACTTGAAATCGTAAAAGTAGTCGCCGGAGGCTGATATACTATGGATAAAATTTCTATCACAGACCTGAACCGCCAAGGTGGTATCGGAGCAAACTCTCACTTTATTGAATTCGGGCAATGGAAAACCGTGGTCGACGTCGGGTTACACCCCAAATTTGTCGGCAATGAAGCTCTGCCGGATTTTAAAAAGATGCCCGATGATTCACTGAATGTCATCATGGTCACCCATGCTCATCTGGACCACCTGGGAGCTCTACCCGCCTTAGCCCGGAGACATCCGGATGCCAAAATCCTCATGACTACAGGCACGGCGACCATCGCACCAAGAATGCTTCGGAATTCCGTGCAGGTGATGAAAATGCAACGTGCGGAGCTGAATATTCCCGAGTATCCACTCTACACCACTCATGAAATCCAGGCCATAGCCGACCGCATCATCCCTGTCGATTTCATGCGTCCCTACAATATCGGGATTGGGGAAGATGGGCTGGAAGTGGAGTTTTTCCCATCCGGTCACATCCCCGGAGCGGCATCCATTCGCCTCACACATGAGGGAAGAACGATTCTGATTACCGGAGATATCCAATTTGAACACCAGTACATTCTCGACGGAGCGTACACCCCCAAGCTGAAGCCCGACCTTCTGATTACGGAAACCACCCGTGGCGATACCCGGCATGCTCTCGGTTCACGGGAGTACATTATCAAGCACCTTCTCAATAACATCAAAACCACCTTGGATCGAGGTGGCTCCTGTCTGATCCCGGTATTTGCTCTTGGCAGGATGCAGGAAATGCTGGCCACCCTCCGCGTGGCTTTGTACGACGCCAAAATTCCACCATGTCAGATCTTCTGCTCCGGTTTGGGGATGGACATCGTCAATTACTTCGACCTGCTTTCCAGGCAACATGGATTGCTGAGATTTGACCGGAGCATCATCAGCGATCTCAATGTCCGCAGACCCTCCCGAAACATCAAACCCGGCAAACCGCCTCAGGAAAAAGGGATTTATCTCCTGAGCAGCGGAATGCTGATTGAGAACACACCGTCCTACAATCTTGCCGCTTCTCTGATCAATGACCCAGAGAGTGCAATTTGTTTTGTGGGATACTGTGATCCGGATACACCCGGGGGTCAGCTCAAGGAATGCAAACCCGGTGACAAATTCTACTTCAAAACTCTGAATTTTGAAACGACCATTAAGGCGGAGATCCACAACTACGACCTGACCGGACACGCCGACCGAGATGAACTGGTTGATTACGCCAAAAAGCAAAATCCAGCCAATATTCTTCTAACTCACGGTGACCCCAAGGCACGGGATTGGTTTCAGGAAAACTTAACTGCCGACATCCCCAATACTACAGTGCACAATCCGGGCCCAGGCTTTAAGCTTACGCTTTGAGGACGCTAAGCTTATTAGAAAAATAGATTCCCACCAAAAGGGTCATCTTCCGGGTCCAGTCTTAGTGGAAGGGTATAAAGATTGAAGGCCATGGAGATGCGGAGCTGATCACTTTCGCTGGTTTCCACGCTATGGTTGAGAGTGGAGGGGAACAGGAGAATGGTGCCTTGAATTGGAGTATGGCAATGAACAGTGCCCTCACTGTCCCGATAGCGAAACTTGCCGGAATCCTCTGGAATCTGCAGATAACATACGCCGGATGCATGAGCTCGGGCCTTGTGATTGTGCCAACCAGTGGAGTGCCCTTCCTCCATCAGGTTAAACCAGAAACTATCTTTGATCAGCCGCTCCACGCCCTGAATGCAGACCAGGGATCGGCCAAAAACCTTCGAGGCAGCTTTGGTGGCAAGGTTTAGGATTTCCCTGGCTGCAGGAATGGAATCGATGGGCACATAAGTGTTTTCCCAACGTCCCTGGATCTTGTGACTGAAAGTCCACTCTTCTTTCGATTGATGCAGTTGCACAACGGTATCGGAAAAAGTTTCCTCAAAATTCTCCAATTTAAGAAGATGCAGGTCATTATGCAGAGAATCCTGTGAGGTAATTTCCATGTGTTGGCTAAGGTTTTCCTTCTATCCATTTCAAATTTTAGGCCTGATTGCACAAACAAAAAAGGCAGCCTGAGTAGACTGCCTTTTAAGTGGTATGGGAAATTTATGGATCAGTAGCCACCACGAAGGGCTTTTGCTTCTTCCCTAGCACGGATTTCACGCTCTTCAAATTCCTTGAGCTGTTGAGCACGGCGAATGGCATCTTCCTGTTCCTTACGAAGTCGAGTCACTTCTGCCTCTGCAGCTTCCGCACGTTGACGGGCTGCCAGAACTTCAGGGTCTTCCACGGATTTACCAATCGCAATGAGGCGGCGGCGTTCATTCTCAGCTTGTTGCTGACGATAATGAGCACGTTCTCTGGCTCGTTGGGCCGCTGCAGCGTCCGCTTCCGCTCTTTGGACATCCTTCCGATATCCGTAAGCACCGCCTCCAGCCGCACCAATGGCAGCTCCGAGTGCTGCACCTTCCGCGGCATGATCAGACTGGTGCCCGATGATTGCTCCCAGAACTGCACCGCCCAAGGCACCAGCGGTTGCCCCTGTTGTCGTTCCGGAACTTGCATGTTCACAACCGGTTATCAATAGGATTGCCAAACCGGTGACTGTTGTAATGTAGGACTTTTGTTTCATAGCAAATTAATAAGTGTACGTACTAATTGACCAATGGATAAATTTTTACCACAAGTAAATTGGATTCGCAAAAAATTCCTTTAATTTTTTTCAGGTTCCTGAGTAGCAGCGTCAGGTTTTCTGGGCTGATTGGAATTTCTTCTGCGAGATCTTTTTCTCGGTTGTTTGGCGGATTTCTTTTCAGCATCTTCCAAGGTCAGGCTTTCTTTGCTCAGACGTTGGATACTTTCAGCCAAACGATTGAACCGGCGAAGCTTCAGGAAAATCTTGCGGCTTACCCATGCATCCGTCGCTGCGTACTGGATCTGAGATGGGGACAATTCCCGTCGGGCCCAATTGGAGACCTGAGCTTTTTTGGAAATTCTGAATTTCAGGAAAATGGCGGCCAGGCTTCGTAAGCCAATGGTCTCGATCCCCAATTCCTTGGAAATGGTAGCAATGTCGACAAATCCAGAGGCAACAAAGGGTTTGATTTTCTGAAGGCCAATGATGTCGTCCCGGACCGCTACGCCGACTTTTAAACAAGTGGGTGAACTAAGGATTGGAAGAAGTTCATCGTGTTGTTCGAGAAGATTGAGCCGAATTAAATAAACGGTTCTTCCAGTGGCCAACTGAACCAGGGAGGGAAGGTGCAGGACACCTTTACGGAAGGTTGGCTTGGTTTCGGTATCAAATCCGAGAATGTTTTCTCTTTTCAGAGCAGGGACGGCTTTGCGCAGCTCGTCCTGTGTCTCGATATGACGTATGGTTCCGGGAAAACTACGGATGTGGAGTTGGTTAATTTCCTCCTTGGAGATTTTGACCGGATAATTGATTTTGCGTATGGATGTGGACACAGCGTTCTGCGAAGACTTTCAGAATTGGAGAGTGCGTCTAATTTTATTCGGCAGATTTTGCAAAAGAATTCGATGATGAAAATACTGGATTCAATATTTTCTTTCATAGACAGGGATATCCGCCATCTGAAATTCCACTCCCAGTACTGCGGGATGCTGACTCAGAGTTTCTATGGTTTTGGAAGTTGGGTGCAGGGCCAGACTCCTTGCAGTCTCGGCAACGAGGAATTTGTCATCTCCGTTTTTCAGAGCAAATTTGATGTTGGTGTCACCAGGTAATGCATCGAGAGCATCCCGGAGTTGGGTAAGAAACTCCACACGAATGTTGGTATCGTCATCAAGATACCAAGTGATATCGGAAACCAAAGCGGGCAGGTATCGTTCCAATGCAAAAACTTCCTGCACATTTAACCGGGACTCCCCCTGCTTGTTAACCGATACGTAACCTTGAACCGCCACAATTCGGCCTTCAGCCAGCATATTTCCACAGCGCTCAAACGTGGAGGGGAAAAGGCTGATCTCAAAACTGTGACGACGTGTGGACAGGTGAAAACTGGCCCAGGGCTTGTTGTCTTTTCGGGTAAAACGCTTTTCCAGGCCCGAGATTACCCCACAGATCCGGAAAGACGTACGGTCGGGTAATTTAAGAAAGGAGTCCGGCGTAATGACATTGATCTGGTCGGACAGATTGCCAAATGCATCCAGAGGGTGGCCGGAAACATAGAACCCGAGCAGATTTTTTTCATACTCCAGTTTGGTATCATTGTCCATTTGGAGATCTTTATTGGGCCTTCCATAACTTGTGGCTAACCCGGATTCGCCTTCTCCAGAATCTCCGGGATCGGGTTGAGCAAAAAGATCGTCGAGGAAGGAGGTTTGGCCTTTGTCTCTTTCCTGTTTACGGATAGTAGCCTCCTTCATCAGTGGCTCCAGATCCGCAAGAAGCTCGGCCCGATCTTGCCCAGTGCCGTCGAAGGAACCGGTTTTGACCAAGTGCTCCAGGACACGTTTGTTGACCTTATCGGCTCCGACCCGTTCCAGCAATTCTGCCAGACTGGCGAAGGGGCCATTTTCATCCCTGTCCTCAAGAATGACCTTGGCCGCGGACTCCCCGACTCCTTTGACTGCGGCCAGCCCAAAACGGATCGAGCTAGTACCGTCCTCTTCATGCACGGGAGTGAAGGCTTCCCGGGATTCATTGACATCGGGCCCCCGGACGAGGATTCCCATACTTTCCGTAGCTTCCACGAAGTGAGCCACTTTATCCGAGTTTCCCAGTTCGTTGGAAAGGACGGCAGCCATGAACTCCACCGGATAGTTGGCTTTCAAATAGGCGGTACGATAACTCAGAATCGCATAGGCAGCGGAGTGAGATTTGTTGAAGCCATAGCCGGCAAACTTTTCCAGAATGTTGAAGATCTCATCGGCCTTTTTCTTCTCGATGTTGTTGTGCTCTTTGGCCCCTTTGATGAAGATTGCACGTTGCCGATCCATCTCCTCAACTTTCTTTTTCCCCATTGCCCGGCGTAGCATGTCTGCACCTCCGAGAGTGTAGCCGGCAACAACTTTGGCAGCTTCCATAACCTGCTCCTGGTAGACCATGATTCCATAAGTTTCCGCACAGATATCGTCCAGCAGCGGGTGGGCGGTTTTGATGGTGCTGGGATCGTTCTTCCCTCGGATGTAGTCAGGGATCAGATCCATGGGCCCCGGACGATAGAGAGCAATCAAAGCGATGATTTCGTCAATGCAGGTAATATTAAACTGCCGACAGAGGCTTTGCATCCCGGTAGACTCCAACTGAAAGACGCCAATGGTGTTGGCATCGTTGAGAAGTTGGAAAGTCGCGTCATCTTCAAAACCTAATTTTTCAATATCAAAATCGGGATGACCACTCTGGCGAACATTGTCCTGGGCATCGGCAATCACGGTGAGGGTCTTCAGCCCGAGAAAGTCCATTTTGAGCAACCCAAGGCCTTCGACGGGATCTTTCGGATACTGCGTGGTGAGGGCACCATCCTGAGTGGTCAGGGGAACAAGTTCCTCCAGAGGACGGTCCGCAATGATGACTCCGGCGGCATGAGTTCCGGTGTTGCGGACCATTCCTTCCACGACAGTCCCCAAACGATAGATTTCCTGGGCGATGGGGTTGTTCTTTCGCTCTCGCTTAAGGTCTTCACTCTGGTTGAAGGCATCTTCCAGAGAAATGTTGAGCTCATCGGGAATCATTTTCGCCAGGCGATCCGCCTCTGCATATTCCACATCCAATACTCTGGCGATATCCCGCATCACCATCTTTGCCCCGAAGGTACCGAAGGTAATAATGTTGGCGACGCAGTCCTTCCCGTATTTGTCTCGTACGTAGTCGATGACATCTCCACGTCGCCGCATGCAGAAGTCGATATCAAAGTCAGGCGGGGAAACCCGTTCCGGATTGAGGAAACGTTCGAAGATGAGTTTAAACCGAATGGGATCGATGTCCGTAATTTCAAGAAGATAGGCCACCAGGCACCCGGCACCGGAACCACGGCCAGGACCGACCGGAATTTCTTGTTCTCTGGCCCATTGAATGAAGTCCCAAACGATCAGAAAGTAATCGAGGAACCCGGTTTTCTCAATGACGCCAATTTCGAAATCAATTTGCTGGGATAATGTCAGGGCAAGATTCTCGTTATCATCCCCGTCATTGCCCTCACCTTCCTCCGGCCGCTCCTCCTCAGGAATAAAATCCAAGTCATAGCGGTCCTTCATGCCATCATGGCACAACTTCCGAAGATAGGCCTCGTTGTTTTCAAATTTCGTCTCCAACTCCGGTGGTCGGTGGAACACGGGATAATTGTTTTCCCCAAAGGGCAGTTCCACATCACACATTTCTGCCACTGCCGAGGTATTGACGAGGGCTTCGGGGATCTCTTTGAAAGCCAACTCCATCTCTTCACGGGACTTGAGATAGAACTGATGGTTTTCAAACTTCATCCTGTCCTTATCCGCCACTTTGGAGCCGGTTTGAATGCAGAGCATGGCATCATGCGGCTCCCAGTCATCCTTATTTACGTAATGGACGTCATTGGTCGCGATAGTTTTGAGGCCAAAATCCTGAGCTAGTTTGCGTAGGTCGGGGATGATCTTCCTTTGCTCCTGGATGCCATGATCCATGATTTCCACGAAATAGTTCTCCTTGCCAAATATTTCGATAAACTCCCCCATCTTCGTACGGGCTTCGTCATATTCATCCCGCATGAGAAGACGCGGTACAATACTGGCCAGACAGCCACTGAAACAAATGAGCCCTTCGGAGAACTTCTCAAGGTGCTCCAAGTCGGTTCGGGGTTTATAATAAAAGCCCTCGGTGTGTGCATTGGAAACAATCCGTGACAAGTTCTGGTAGCCAGTAAAGTTCTTGGCCAACAGCCCCAAATGAAAACGTTCCTTGGTACGCTCGGTATTGGGTTCCCCTTTTGTCAGATAAACCTCGCAACCAATCAGCGGTTTGACTCCATACTTTTTCGCTTTGGAAATAAAATCGGTTACGCCATGTAAATTTCCATGGTCACTGATAGCCAGTGCCTTCATCCCCAAATCGGCGGTTCGCTGCATTAAACGATCAATGCGGCAACAACCATCCAACAGGCTGTAATCCGTGTGTACGTGGAGATGAACAAATTCTTTATCCTTACTCATATAATATTCAAATTTTCCAAGCAGATTGCCTCTCTAAAGAGGGTTCTGGCAAGTAGGATTTTAGGTTTGCAAGGTATCTCTTACCTTGTCTTTATGTGACTTTCATTCTGTTACCCTCTAAAATAAATGAGTTCTAAAGACACCTTCCGCATCAAATTCTGGGGAGTACGAGGAAGCGTACCTTGCCCAGGTCCAACAACTGTCCGTTATGGTGGTAACACAACCTGTATGGAAATTAATTGTGGGAATAGAATTATTATCATTGATGCGGGAACCGGGATCCGAGAACTGGGAATTAACCTCATACAAAGGGGACAAAAGGTAGAAGCCGATCTCCTCTTCACCCATACTCATTTGGACCACGTAAATGGCTTCCCCTTCTTTGGACCATTCTACAACCCCAACAACAAATTCAATCTCTTTGCAGGTCATCTCCAACACGACCACTCCATAGAAAATGTGCTCAAAGAAATGATCATTACGGAGCCGATGTTCCCGGTTCCTGCCAGTGTCATCCTTGGAAGCTGCAGCTTTAACGACTTTAATTCTGGTGAGACTCTTGATCTCGGAGACGACATCGTGGTCGAAACCGCACCGCTGAATCACCCCAACGGGGCCTGCGGCTACCGCGTCAACTACCGCGGCAAAGTCATTTCCGTCATCACCGATACCGAACATCCGGAAGAAGGATTTGACGAAAATGTACTCAAACTGGCCAAAGACGCAGATGTCATGGTCTATGACTCCGCCTACACAGACGAAGTCTACCACAATTTCAAGGGCTGGGGACACTCCACCTGGCAAGAGGCCGTGAAAATTGCCAAGGAAGCTAACGTAACCAAGACCGTCCTCTTCCACCACGATCCATCTCACAACGATAACAAGATGGACGAAATTGCCGAAGAAGCTGCGGCAGCCAGATTTGGTACAGAACCCGCCCGTGAGGGTATGGTGATCAAGGTTTTGTAAGTCTTTTAAAAGGGATCTTTCCTGCCCAGCGGAATTTCCAACAGATTCCGCCAAAATTCATCAGAAGATTGCACATCTTCTGCGACAGCTCTACATTTGAAAATTATCACAACCCTTTGATATTGAGATCGAGGCGGACACGCCCATGAAAAACTCAGTTCACTCCGTCCAAAGCATCGCCTTACTTTGCTTGATCCCTATTGCCTGGGCCTTTCTGGCCAAGAGTGGAAAACTCGACAAACTGGAAAATGCCTTACTGGATTTACGATTACAATTCCGGGGAGAGTTGAGCCTAGAGGAAACTCCCTTTCCAGCCCTTTCCGATTCCCAAACGCCTCCGAAACTCATTTACGTAGATTTTGACCAGCAGGCAATCAGTTCTCCGGAGATTGGAGAACGTCCATGGGACCGGGAGATCTTCGCCAAAGCTGGAAAGTACTTGCTGGATGAAAAGGTGGGAGCAAGGGCCATTGGCTACGACTTCATCTTTTCTCAAAACAGCTCTTCCAGAATGGTTCCGGAGGAAAGTATATTACGAAGTAACCGGAAATTGGGTGAACTGGTAAAAGCTTATCCCGAAAAAGTCGTTCTGGGGGCTCACTATACCAGCGTTAGCTTTGAGTTTAAAAAGGAGCGGATTTCCGGATTAGCTCCCCTTCTCTATGAAGACTATTACAAGAAAGAGCTGAACCTAAACTACCCGGAAGGCCCGACCTACCCGATTTGTTTCTACCAAGACGACAAGCTGTATGGCAGACAGGGCATCCTTATGGCTGAAATGGGCCGCAGCCATGGCCCGGTCCCCCGGTGGGTTCCTCTGTATTTTCCTGCGGAAGGGGATGCGTTTGCCAAGAATTTGCTACTGGGCCACAAGTTTGCTCACCCCATCGAAGTCAAAGAGCAGGAAGCCGAACAGGACATGGCCCTGAATTTGGAAAGTGTTGAAGAACTGGCCCAAGCCAGCCAAGCCCTAGGCTATCTTCAATCACAGGCAATAGCTTTTCAACAAGCGTCAGAAGAGCTGTCACAACTTGAAGAAGTTGCCAAAGAAGATCCAGATTCCGCTGAAGAGTTAAAGGAACTGATTGCGGTACAAAAGGCAACGACTGCCACCGCAGAAAAAAACCTCAAGGATGCCTTTAACGCTGTTGGAGGCGGGGAAGAGTTGCCAAATCTGACCGTTCTCATCGCGCTTCTGGATACCGATACTAAATTGACACGCCTCCAGCTCCAATTGGCAGAACAACAATTAGAATCCACCTTATTGCTCGAAGATTACCTGCAAGTTGCCCCCTTTCACCGTCAACACCTTTCCTTTGCAAAAGATTTTGAGAACAATCACTGGCAACTCAAAGACGGTGACAACATCGTAAAAAGTGTACCCGCCGCAAGAGACAACCAGAAGTTCTACCACATGAGTATTGAGTTGATTCTGGCAACCTATGGCCTGGACTGGAGCCATGTCGCCACCTCTTCTGGGCATCTGACCATCAAAGACCAGAAGGGCCAAGTACTGGTGGATGCTCCTTTGGTCGAAGAACAGCTAATCGAAACCAACTGGTTTTCCCAATGGCGACAACCGGGACGGAAAAATAATGAATACCTCAAGGATCCTTACAATCCAAGGTGCAGCCTTTACGAAGTGCTCCA
>CAYSOI010000046.1:0-15571 GCA_964432425.1 uncultured Opitutales bacterium
GTAGCGTAACATGGGCAACACGGCTTGAGCCGCCTGCACTTCGTCGAAAAAGAGGGGGTCTTACTTCAAAATAAGCATTCTTGGAGGGGTGTTCATCGAAGTTGATCTCGATATATTGATCAAACTCCTTGCCGAATTCCCGGCCCAAGGCGGTTTTCCCCACTTGCCGGGCTCTCAGAAGGACCAGTGGTTTGCAGTGTGGAGAGTTCCTCCATTTCTTCAAAACCCCCATGCCAGACCGTGCAATCATGCATGATTCGCATTGAGGGGTTTAAAATAAATCAACCCAATTAATTTAATAAATTAAAAAAAGTCGGGGCAAAAAGAGGGTATTGGGCGAAGTGGACGGGGAATTTTTTGGGGATGGGAGCGTGGACTTTCCAGTCCACGGAAATGGACGAGGGCGTGGACTGGAAAGTCCACGCTCCCAAGTTACTCACTAAAGAGGTTCTTGAACTCTTCCGGGACTGGGGATGTGGCCATGAAGGTTTCGGAGGAGTTGGGGATGGGGAGCTCGATCTTGTGGGCGTGGAGGTAGAGGCGTTTGGATTGGGTGGCCTTTTGAAATTGTCGATTGAAGGAGAAGTCGCCGTAGTTGCGGTCTCCGACGATGGGGTGGCGATGGAGGGCGGATTGGACGCGGAGTTGGTGAGTGCGGCCGGTTTCGGGGATGAGTTTGAGGAGGGCGAGGGAGAAGGGGGTTCGTGTGGTTTGGAGTCGTTGGAAGGTGGTGCGGGAGGGGAAGCCTGCGCTGCCTTTGGCGACGCGGAGTTTGTTGTCTTTGCGGCTCCGTTCGAGGCGGTCTTTCCAGTCGCCTTTGGGGGCGGAGGGGACGCCTTTGACGATGGCCAGGTATTCTTTCTGCACTTGCTTGTTGCGAAAGAGTTCGTGGAGGGCTTTGGCGATCTTTGATTCTCGACAGGCGATGACGATGCCGGAGGTGGGGGAGTCGAGACGGTTGTTGAGATGGAGTTTTCCGCCTTCCCAGGTGTAGGTCTCCGTCTTTTCGTCGTAGTTGGCGGCGAGAAGGGAGTTGGAGTCGTTGCCGGGCTGGTTAGGGTGAGTCAGGACTCCGGCGGGTTTTTCAATGGCGAGAATGCCGGAGGGGTGTTCGGCGAGGATTCGGGCTTCTGGATGAAGGGGGAGCATTTGGTTTGGAAAAGGGGAAAGGGAGAAAAGGGGAAGATTGGAAAAGGGGGGAACCTGGTTGGTTCACTTCGTTCACTTTTTCCTACCGATAGTGGAAGTGGATGTTGACGTCGGTTTGGTCACCGAAGGTGGTGATCATGGCTTCGGTCCATGGGCCGAAGGGGGCTCGGGATTCGATGGCGTCGGTGCAGAAAAATGCGGGGAGTTGGCCGGCGGTGTTGTCTTTTACTTCAATGCTTTCGATCTGGCCGAATTTGTTGAGGATGAAGCGGACGTGTACTTTGCTGACCGGAAGTGACTGGAGATTGGCGTTGTAGACGAGTTTGTTCCATTGCAGGGAAATGGCGGCGACCATTCTTTGGCTGTATTCTCCGTACTCACTCCACTTTGCATCAATGGCGACGCGGCCTTTTCTTGGTGCAGAGTTTGGGTTGTTTTTTAAAGGGCCGGGGACGACACTTGCGGGGAGTTTGGGCCTGGGTAGTGGGCGGAGGGGTTGTGGTTGTGTTTGGGGTTGGGCTCTTTGTGGAATCTGTTCCTTTTGGGCGGTAGCATTAGGATCTGGATTGGTGGGGAGTGAAAGAGGGATGACTTTTTGGGTGTTGGGCTGAGCTTGGGGAAATTCTTTTTGTTCTTTGGTGGCCACTCCTTCGCCTTCGCCTTCTTCGATGGTAAGGGGGGATGGTGGAGGTGGCGGTGGAGCTGCGACTTTTCTCGGGTCTTTCCCTTCGGCAGTTTCTTCCTTTGGCTGGTTTGGTTGATTGGGGTTGGGTAAGGTGAATAATCCTGGGGGCGGTGGGGGCGGTGGTTGCAGTTGAAACTGTCCTTGGATAATCTTCTGGGAGACAGTTTCTTCGCCTTCTATGGTGGGGGCGTTGTCTGTTGGAAGCGTGGGGTCTGGTTCTTCCTGAGCCGCCTGTTGATTGCGGTTGGATTCGTTGATGGTTTCGTCGGGCTCGTTTTCCGGTACGTCGGGGTTGGTCTCGACAAATTTGGGAAGTGGAGGGGGCTCGGGTTCCGGGGCGGGTTCAGGTTGTTGGGGCTCTTTGGGGGTGAATTCCCATTCGACTTCGAGTTCCTGCACTTTGTCGTCGTTGTCCGCAAGGAGATGGCTGGGGAGGGGGAGTTTGCCCATGCCGATGTGGGTGGCGGTGCTGATGCCGAGAGTTCCCAGGATCAGCAACAAATACAGCGACTTGTCTGCGCCGAAGCCTTGTCGGAGCATTTTGCGGGTCGTCTGGTTCGTGGTTTTCACGGGGAACAATGAAATAGTGCGAAGGTGTCAGGATCGGAAGATTTTGTCGAATCCGTAGTTGTTCAATATTTGCCGAAGGTCTTCAATGGGGAGGCCTATGATGTTGGAGAGGGGTTCTTCGTAGTTTTCGATAATGAGTTCACCGTGTTCCTGGATCGCATATCCGCCGGCTTTGTCCAGTGTGTGGACTTTGGTGAGGTAGTCGTCGATAGTGGATTCATCCAGGGTTTTGAATTGTACCTTGCTGGTGATGGTTTGGGTGAGGTCGAGGTTACCTTCCTTGTGGAGGAGGGAGATGGCGGTGAGAACGCGGTGGGGTTTTCCTGAGAGTTGTCGGAGCATTTCCCGGGCTTGGGTCATGTCGGTGGGCTTGTTGAGAATGGTGTCTTCTAGGGCGACAGTGGTGTCGGAGCCCAAGACCAGAGCGTTGGGGTGTTCGGAGGCGATGGCTTCCGCTTTCAGATGGGCATTGGTTTCGACAAGGTCCTGTGGGCTCAGGCTGTCCCCATGTTCCTCGACTTCCGGGGAGAGGATGCGAAATTTCCAGCCATCTGCAGCAAGGAGTTCACGACGTCGCGGAGAACCGGAGGCGAGGATGAATTCTGTGGGAAGGGTCATAGTGGGGAGTGGAGAGTGGGGAGTGGAGAGTGGGAGGCAAGCCGGGAAGATGACTTTCTGTGGATTGGTTTGGGTGGTCCAATCGGTGGATCGGGCGGATCTCTTCGAAGGGAGCTTGGGGAGTTCTTCGCAAACTTGACGCCTTACCATTTTGACGTTTAGTAAGGCAATGATTGCGAAGATAACGAGCAAGCGGCAGGTCACTTTCCCGAAGAAGGTAATGGAGGAGTTGAATTTGAAAACTGGTGATACTCTGAGCCTGCAGGCCACTTCGGAGGGGATTTTAATTCGGCCCCATCGGTTGGATGTGTCAAAGCTGGCTCCTCTGCGGGATCAAGTGGATATGAATTTACCAGCTCCGGATATGGAGGAAATTCGACGTGTCTCAATCCACCAAAACCTACGGGATTGATTCCTCGGTTTTTGTCCGCTTGTTGACCGGGCATCCGGAATCGGATTTTCAGAAGACGGCCAATGCTCTGAAGGCTTTGCTGGATCGTGAACCGACAGCGGAACTGAAGGTTTCCAATCAAGTGATCGGGGAGTCGTACATTACCTTGCAGCATTTTTATGGGTTGTCTAAGTCGGATTCACGCAAGGCGATTCTGCAATTGTTAACCAGTGGTGCGGTTTCTCCTCTGAATGGGAAGCCGGTTTTGGATCTTTTGCTTTCTTCGGCTGGGTTAGGGTTGGTGGATCGATTGATTGCTCAGGATTATGAGAGTTCAGGTTTGAGGGTGCTGACGAATGATAAACGAATGTCGAAACTGCCTGGATGTGAATTATTGCGTTAAAGTTGCCTTGCGTGGTTCTGGGGAAGAGTGCAGAAGGTTCGTTTTTGATTTATGAAGGTTGGCATTGCACAGATTAATACGACGGTTGGCGACATGCGTGGAAACTTGCAGAAGATGGTTTCTGCCTATGAGCAATTATGTGGAGAGGGGGCGGAGTTGGTGGTGTTCCCGGAATTGGTGGTGTGTGGCTATCCTCCTCGTGATTTGTTGTTGAAAGGTGGGTTTGTGGAGCAGTGTTTGCAAACATTGGAGGAGTTTGCGAACGGTACGGGTGGCATTCCGGCTTTGGTGGGGTTTGTGGAGGAGAATTCGGGGCCTGAGGGGCGGCCTTTTTTTAATTCTGTGGCGTTTTGTCATGATGGAATTTGGTCGGTGGTGAGCCGCAAATGTTTGTTGCCCACCTACGATGTGTTTGATGAGGCCCGGTATTTTGAGGAAGGGGATGCTACGGGTGTTTTGGAGTTGGATGGGCGTTTGATTGGTGTGACCATCTGCGAAGATCTTTGGAATCAGCCGGAGGTCGTTGCCCGGCAGAGATATCCGCACAATCCTGTGGAGGAATTGATGAGCCATAAAGTAGATCTGGTGGTGAATCTTTCTGCCAGCCCATGGCACATCGGGAAGGGCATTGCCCGTTTGGAATTGCTGCGGCAGGCGGCGGAGAGTTGTGGAGCACCGGTGGTGTATTGCAATTTGGTGGGCGGGAATGATGAGTTGATTTTCGATGGGCGTAGTTTGGTTGTGAACCCGGATGGCAAGGTGTTGTTTGAGGGGGCTGGATTTCTGGAGCACTTGTCTGTTGTGGACTTGAATGAGAGTGGCGAGGGGATCTCTGCAGAAACTGATGCAAAGGACCCGGTTATTCAACTCGATAACGTGCGGAAGGCCTTGGTGCTGGGTTTGCGGGATTATGCTTACAAAACCGGGTTTCGAAAGGCGGTTCTGGGTCTCAGTGGAGGGATTGATTCCGCCGTAACTGCAGCGATTGCGGCGGAAGCTTTCGGGAAGGAAAATGTCATGGGTGTGAGTTTGCCTTCGGAGATTTCCAGTGAGCACAGTCGGGAGGATGCCCGGATTTTGGCGGAAAACCTTGGCATTGAGTACCACAGTGTTGGCATTGCCGATGTAGTTTCGGCCGGGGAGCAGGCGTTGTCTGGATTGTTTGCCGGACAGGCAATGGATGTGACCGAGGAGAACATTCAGGCCAGGGCGAGGGGGCTGCTGTTGATGGCTTTGTCGAATAAATTTGGGGCTTTGTTGCTAACGACGGGAAACAAGAGTGAACTCGCCGTCGGTTATTGCACTTTGTATGGGGATATGTGTGGCGGGTTGGCGGTGATTTCAGATTTGCCCAAATGTCTGGTTTTTGACTTGGCTCGGCACTTGAATCGCGATGGCGAAGTCATCCCCCAGAATACGATCGACAAACCGCCCTCTGCTGAGCTTCGGCCGGATCAGAAGGATGAGGATTCTTTACCGCCTTATCCGGTGTTGGATGCGATTCTGGAACGCCATGTGGAGAGGGGAGAGTCCGCCGCTCAAATTATAAAAGCCGGCTACGAAATCGACGTGGTGAAGGACATCATTCGCAAAGTGGACCGTAATGAATACAAACGGAAACAAGCGGCACCGGGCCTGAAGGTCTCGCCACTGGCTTTTGGAATCGGGCGACGCATGCCGATTGTGCAGCGGTTTGATGCAACCAATGCTTAATCTGTTTCAGATGTGAAAACTCTTTACCAATACTTCTCGCTTTTACTTCTGACGGGTTTGGCGACCCCCTCATCAGGTACGCCCATTCAAGACCAGATGCCGCTTGCCGGGGACTACACTTCGATGTGGTGGAAGGATGGATTTCCCCGTCATGTAGACGGTGCCGAATGGATTCGGTGCATCCGGACAGGGCATTACGCCATGGCGATGAATACAGAAACCCTTGCCATCCCGCATTTGGGGGCAGTGGAACCCGGTTCTTCTTACGCTGCCAGCAATTGGCTGGGAACAGATTGGAGTCAGATTCCCCCTGCCAAACTTGGCCTGGCTATCACTGCCAATGGCAAAACTTATCGCTGCACCAAGGGTGGAAAATGGTCCCGTTTTGAAGGGCCAAGATTGATTGTGTCCGGCCAGTTTCTGCAACGGGCCGACATCACCGGACTGGAATTTTCCTCGGAGGATGGAGCACCGCTCAATGCTGAAACCCGGCTCGAAACCATCGCCTGGCCGGACAAGCTGGGCTGGGTCTTGTCGGCAAGGCCGGGTATGCAGAAAATAAAGGCAGGAGAGGAGAGCTTTGGAAGAGTTGGCGGAGGTTTTGGTTTTGATGGGAGTAATCATCTTCCGATACCGCATCGCCCGGAGCTGGAGCCCGAAAATTTTACTTTGGAATTCTGGGCCTTCATTCCACAGGATCATCAGGCTCATGCCCGATCACCTGCATGGCTGGTTTGTAAGAACCACCATGAACAGTTCGAAGGGAATTACGGCATCCTGCTTGCCAATGGCCAACCTCAGGCACGTCTCAACATTGGTGGCGGTCGGGCAGGGGAGAACATCGCGGCTCCAAAAGGGAGAAATTCCCTCAAGATCAATGCCTGGAATCATCTTGCCA
The DNA here is from genome assembly GCA_964432425.1 of uncultured Opitutales bacterium. GTDB lineage: Bacteria > Verrucomicrobiota > Verrucomicrobiia > Opitutales > JABJCN01 > JAYPDO01. The sequence goes on from CAYSOI010000046.1 coordinate 6,428, forward strand.
TGTCCTACGATGGCCAGACGCTTCGGCTCTTTGTGAATGGTCAAGTGGCTGGTGAAACCCAGATTGGTAAAAAGAGAAAGCCTGGGAAGTTTCCTCTGGTGTTTGGGCGTCGGTTGGCACAGGGCAATCTGTATTCCTTTCGTGGGGTTTTGGATGAAATTCGTCTCTATGATCGGTCCCTGACTTTACAGGAAATTCGCTGGAGGTTTGGACGTCCTGAAATTGCCCGCCCCACCTTGAAGCCTGTAGCGGAATGGCTTTTCCGAAAAGATGGCCAGGTCGCCATGCAACCACTCCGGGGTACTTGGGAGGACGTGAAGCTGGAGGTGGAGTTCTCCTCTGGTGAGAAAACTTTGCGGAATCAATCGCAGCCATCCCAAAGTGAAAAGTGGCATCAAGTAGACCTTTGGGTGGAGCCGAAAGTGTTTCGGAAACCCATTGGTGATCCCAAGCTTCAGATAGATGCATCAGAACTACCCTCCGGAAAAGCACGGCCAGTGGAGTTTGATCGAACTCTCGGAGCCTATCGGGTCAATCTCGATAAAGTCGTTCCCATCGTTCCTCCAGGAGATAAACCACCTAGCAACGATGTGATGGAACGGATCAAACTTGATCTGAGTAACCCGACCAACCAGCCTCAATCCATTCCCCTGATTTTTGAGAAAACCCGAGGTGGGATTCGACATCGCCACGGCGTGCCCATTACCGGAGTGGCGGCAGTGCTCCGTGACAAAGCTGGCAATCCGACCGGGATCCCGGTTCAACTCAGCAAGAATTGGCACAATGATGCCAGGGGCGGCACCTATGCGTCCCAATGGTTTCACGGCGTCACTCAAGTTCGACTTCCGGCCCAAGCATCCGAGGAACTGGAACTTGTGCTCACTTATGGCCATTGGGGAGGACTTCCTTCCGTGACCCACTCCCAACTCAGCCTCATCGGTTGGGGCGGTAACCAACTTTGGGAACAAGCCGCCTACGGAGCCTGGGGGGAAAGCATTTGTTTTGATCCTGACCAAACCCAAGCCTCGACCACCATTACCGATGTGCGGCCACTGATGGTTCGCTCCATGGGCAACACAGAGAAATGGGGCTGGACGGTGAATGTTGGCGGCGGCGACTTTCTGCGGCTCTTTGACAAAGCAGGAAAACGCATTCCGCATAGTTCCATGAAGACTACCTACCAGCGTCAAGGTCCTTGCCTGACAGAGGTGACCCACTCCGGAAAGATCGGCACGGGAATTCGACATTGGTCTACGGTCAGCCTGGCTCGAAATGATGACCTGACACGAGGAATCTACCGCTTTCGAATGGAGGTGACGGAACCCGTCGAGTTCTCCCGCCTGGCACTTTTTCAAGTGGGCTCCGACACATACAATTCCACCGCAGAACGAAAATTCGCCGTAGGCAATGAGACTGGTCTGCTTCAAGAATGGAAGACTCAATGGGGCGGCAATACCTACCGTACTGAACCCACCGAATGGAAAGGCAAACTTCCTTGGGCTTCCCTGCATGATCCCGTTCGTGATCCTGGACAACCCAAGGGAGCTTGGGCCAATCGTGGGCTGATCCTTCGAGATTGGACTGCACAACTGGGCGGCAAACCCGCCAAACCCTGGTACGCTGAACGAGGACTCGAACGACACAAGAAACTTTCCTCCACTTTTGATATTCTTCCGCCCCCTGGGATTACACGCCTGGAGCCAGGGGACTTTGTCGAAGCCGTCATCGAACACCTCATCATCCCTCAATCCGCAGATGATTATTACGGCCCAAACCAAGCTCTTCGCGAAGCCCTGTCCAAACATGGAAACTCCTGGCAAATGGTGCACCGGGAAGCTGTAAACTATGCACCTGAAGTCAAAATGCTCACCGGCACCTTGTTCTATCGCAACCCCGGCCTCTGGATCCAAACCCAAAACGGAACCGCCCAATTCGAAATCCAAGGCGGCACCTCTCACATCCCCATCACCTTTCTCGGCTTAGCTTCCCCAAACTCCTCTCAACTTCTGATCAATGGCCAGCCCCTCGACCAAAGTGTACATGGCAAAGACTTCTGGCAAACCAACTACGATCCCACCAACAAAACCTGGAGCCGGACCTACAACATCCCTCCTTCAGAAACCAAGGTTATTGTGGAGCTTAAACCTCACATCGATTGAGGCTCTGGTCTTGCTTTCTTGAGCTTGGTGCCTATGGGATACAGGTAATCTCATCATGCAAAGTTCGAACTCACTTTTTGAAAAAGCATTAACCTTGATGCCCGGTGGTGTGAATTCTCCGGTCCGGGCATTTCGTTCTGTTGGAGGCACGCCGTTCTTCACCGAGAGGGCTGATGGATGTCGGCTGCAAACTGTGGATGGGGAGACGCTGATTGATTACGTTTGCACGTGGGGGCCAGCGATTCATGGGCACAACCCTCCGAAGATTCGGGAGGCCGTGGCGAAAGCATTGGAGGCGGGGACCAGCTTTGGAACGCCCAATCCTTATGAGGTCACGATGGCGGAGTTGTTGATTGAGATCGTTCCTTCCATTGAAAAAGTACGGATGTGCAACAGTGGTACGGAAGCCACGATGTCCGCCATTCGGTTGGCCCGTGGATTTACCGGACGTGACAAAATCATCAAGTTTGCCGGTTGCTATCATGGGCATGTCGATTCTCTTCTCGTGAAAGCGGGCTCTGGGGCACTCACGTTTGGAAATCCTGACAGTGCTGGCATCCCCGCAGCCTTTGCCGCAGAAACTCTGGTGCTGCCTTTCAATGACCAGGGTGCTCTGACCGAGGCCTTTGCTACACATGGGGATTCCATCGCGGCGGTCATTCTCGAACCTTATCCGGCCAACTGCGGATTAATTCCTCCCAAGGAAGGCTATCTTCAGTTCCTTCGGACTCTTTGTACAGAGAAGGGGAGTCTGCTGATTTTTGATGAGGTGATGACGGGTTTCCGGATTTCCTTAGGTGGAGTGCAGGAAAAAGAAGGCGTGACACCTGACCTCACGGCCCTCGGTAAAATCATTGGAGGAGGACTACCCGTAGGAGCTTTCGGAGGCCGGGCAGACATCATGGGGCATTTGGCTCCAGAAGGCCCTGTCTACCAAGCGGGAACATTGAGCGGAAACCCTCTCGCCATGGCTGCAGGAATCGCCGCTCTGGAGAAGTTGAAGGATAATCTTAATGTTTACGAAGTTCTGGACATGGCCGGCGGTATGATCGCCGAAGCGTTGACGGAAGCAGCTACCGCAAAAGGCATTGCCCTGAATGTTCCCCAGCGTGGCTCCATGTTCTGCCTCTTCTTCTCCGAGAATCCCGTGACCAACTTCGAGGAGGCCGTGGCCAGCAATGCCGATCATTACAAAAAACTTTTCCGCCATGCTCTCGACAATGGTGTCTACCTGGCTCCTTCTGCTTTCGAAACTGGCTTCATCAGCACCGCCCATGATCGGTCTGCGATTGAAAAAACCGTAGATGTCCTGACTTCCGGAATCCGGGCTTTGTAAACTGGGAGAGCGGACTTTCCAGTCCGCTACAGGATGTGGAAAGTCCACACTCCCAACGGGGGCAACTCCCTCTCAGGTTCTACAGAAACTCCAATAAACCAATCACTACCCAGTTGGTACCCCAATACTTGGCTGTCTCCGCAGGTTCATTCCTATTCTGCTCCTTGGTGCCATTCACCAACCAGGCTCCATCTTTCTTTTGGGATTTTTCCAAAAACTTGATCGCTTTTTGCACTTTTGGCTCATCCATTGAAAAGTCCTCCCGGGCCAATGCGTAGAGGGCTAAGCCAGTTCCAAACGCGTCACTTTTCTCACTAGTCAACCATCCCCAACCTCCGTCCTCATTTTGTTTGGCCAGAAGAGATTCCCGCAATTTTTCAGCTTTCTGGTCTTCTCCCCATTCCCTTTCGACAAGTAGCCGGGTGACCCACCATTCCGTGGAAATGGGGTCCGTTTTGTCACCTAACCATTTTCTGGCTTTCTGTAAGGCTTCCTGGGCTCTGGGGGTATCGTCTTCATAATCTGTCAATGCCAACATTGCCCACATGGTATTGGTTTCCGTGGTCTCCCTTTTGGGGCGTTTTTGTTTGGGAAGTTGCCCCCCTGCTTTCCAGAATCCTGCCTTGTCCTGGCCTTCAATCAAACGAGTTCGAAACAGGGTCACCCAATCTCCTTTCTTATCAGAAATAGGCCGCCCCAGTAGCATCTGCCCTACGGCGGAATTTTCGTTTCGCAAGACCTTGGCAGGATCTTCCTTTTCCAGATCTTTCCCCCGGGTAAAGCTCTCCCATTTTCGGCCTCTTTTGTTCCAGGTCTGGAGTTGCTTTTTATTCACCTCAAAGCCTCTTTCCGACGCCCGATTCAAAGCCCAGAGGGTAAACGTCGTACGATGGCAGGAGTGACAATGTTTCGATTTTCGCCAGGATTCCCCCCGCTCCTGAATGTAATCAAGGCTGTTGCTGACGATCTTCCTCGCCGCCTGTTCGGTAGTCTTGACCTCACCAGCCTGACATTGGCCAGTGTTGGATGAGAAAAGCAAGGTGATGCAGGAGATGAGCAGGCGGTGCATGAGTGGACCTTTGTTGAATTCCGAAATGTTTTCAAAGATATATAACGAATCCCTGTTACATTCGCTCTTGTTTTCACATTTTCAGAAGCTCATTGTCACATCAGCTTGTCTTTGAACAGTGCCGCGAATCCTAGGAAGGCAAAGAAACCGACTACATCTGTCACAGTAGTCAAAATGATGTTGGAGCACTGAGCTGGGTCCAGCCCGATGCGTTTCATCACCAGAGGAATGGCTGATCCTGCCAATCCGGCTGCCAGCATGGTTACGATCATGCCCATGCCGACCACCAGCCCCAGGTAAGGATTGCCGAACCAGCCCCAGGCAATCATGGCCGTAACCAACCCGGTCACAACACCTCCGATCAATCCCACAAGGCTTTCCTTCATCATCAACTGCAGACTCTTGTTCTTCGGAATTTCTCTCATCACGAGGCCACGCATGACAATAGCCAGGGATTGGGCCCCACCATTTCCGCCTTGTCCGGCAACTACCGGAAGGAAGACAGCCAGGATGGTGATCTGTGCAATAATGTCTTCAAAGAAGGCAACCACACTTGCCGCCATGAATGCTGTGAGCAAATTGACATGCAGCCACGGTAGTCGGTTTTTTAAGGAAAACCCTATCGAGGAAAATGCTTTTTCTTGTCCGCTGGAACCGAAGATCTTCTGCATGTCTGCAAGTGCACCTTCCTGTACTTCCGACATGATGTTTTCCGCCCGTACGATTCCCAGTAGATGATTCTCCCCATCCACCACAGGAGCCGCGAAGTATCTTCGCTTACTCAATTCAGCAGCAGCATCTTCAGTATCAGTGAAACTGTGCAGGGAGAACAACTCCGTCCGCATGATTTCCTCTAGCTTCTTCTCCGGTTCAGCCAGCAACATGTCTCGCATGTTCAGCACTCCCAGCAACTTGGAGTCTTTGCTAGTGACATAAAGATAGGATTGTGGAATCCGGCTCTTGGAAAGTTTGCGGATCTTGGCAGTAGCTGACTTTACTGAGGTATCTGCCGTAAATGATAGATAACGGGTACTCATGATTCTCCCGACACTTTCCTCAGGGAAACTCAGTTGCTCCTGAATGTTCTTTTTCTGCTTCGGGGAAAGATACTTGATGAACTGCTCCTTGGCTTCCGGCTGAAGATGTAGAAAAAGATGCCCGACATGATCCGGTTCCAGATGTTTGACCAGGTTTTTGACCAGATCCTCATTGTTGCCCGAAAGCAGCTCAGCCGCATAGTGTGTCTGCAAATGGCGGATGGTAGTTGCTGCTAAATCCGGTGGCAGGATCTTGAAAACCTCCGCCACTTCTGACTCTTCCATTTCCTCAAGAGTTCTCGCAGCTTTCTGTGGATTCTCCGTGAAATAATCCAGGAGTATGGGGGCAAATGGCTGGGACTCACTCATGATTTCAAAAAGGTTACGTAGTTTCGAGTGTAAGACTGGTTGCCAATTCTCTTCTGACTTTACGGTGTAGCGGGTCTCGGTTTCTGGCACCAAAGTTTTTCGCCAACTCTTCATATTGGAATCCAGGAAGTGCCAGGTGGAAAACCGGTTCGCCTGGCTTAACTGCTGGCATGGTGGTGCAACCCTGAATGATTCCATCGTCTGGAGCGTACAATTGATTCTGAACTTTGCCAAAAATATTTTGGTTGGTGGCCAGGAGTTGACCTTTCTTCACGACATCACCTGGGCGGGCATGGTACTTCAGAATTCCCCCGTATTCGGCACGAATCCAGACTGATTTCCTGACTTCCAGTTGTTTTTCAGTACGAATAGCACGGGTGGTGACCATCTTGAGGTGTCGCAGTAAATTGCGGGAACCTCTGGTCACCAACTCGACAATGCCTGGTTCAGTTTTGGAGACTTCCCCGGCTTCGATGACAATGGTGGGGATTTTCCGTTTGCATGCTTCTCTTCTTAGGCTTCCTGATGGTCCCTTACTATGGACGATGAGGTCCAGCCCTGTCGATCTTGCTAGATCGGCGACTCTGGGGTCATCCAAATCTGCCCGGATGTTGGGGTAGTTGGTTCTGCGGATGGCTGCGGTATGCAAATCTACACCATAGTCGCTTTTCTTGATAATCTCGGTATAGACTAGGTTTGTAAGCCGTCCTGTGAGGCTGCCTTTGGCTGATCCAGGGAAACAACGATTGGGGTCGCGTCGGTCAGGGAGGTAACGTTGATGGCTGTCCATTCCAAGAATATTCACGACTGGCACGGCAATAACGACACCGCGTTTCAAGGGTAATTCGTTATCAAACACCAATTCCCGGATGATGCCGAGACCGTTGAGCTCATCTCCATGAACCACTCCGGTAAAGAAGACGATGGGACCAGGCTTAGGACTCGCAACCACTCTGACTGGAACATGTACATCAATACCTGTGTAGCTCTGACTGTAGTCCAGATGTAAATCATGAACTGTGCCGTGAATGATGGTTTGTCCAGCGATGGTCAGTGGTTTGCCATTTTTGGCCAGGACAGGTTTGCCCAATCTTGAAGCTGTAGACGCCATGAGTACTACTTGGCCTTGGTTTTCTTGATACGGCGTTTGCGTTTCCGCTTGTGTTCTTCCTCCATCATTATCCGGAGTTCTAAAAGGTCGCCGTAGCAGATGAGCTTGTCACCCGTTTCGATCACAGTGTCTCCATCGGGTATGGGAATGGGCACTTTATTGCGAATGATGTTGAGGACTTGAATCCTGCGTTGGGTAAAGTCGGTATCTCTGAGTTTGTGGCCTTCTATATTTGGTAGATCCACTGCGGTAAACTCTGCCACCCCGTATCCTGCTGAGACGGTCAATCTTTGTCGGTAATCCAACTCCGGGAATAGGACTTTGCGTTCCAATTCCTCAATTATGGCACCAGCGACATCGATCCCAGTCGAGGTCTCAATGCCTTCCAATCCTGGTGAAGAATTGACTTCCATGATCTGGGGGCCGTCATTTCCCTCCAGCATATCGACTCCTGCTACTCGCAGTCCCAACACTTGAGCTGCCCGGATGGCCTGGGATTTATATTCTTCCGGTAATTCAACTGGAGTTGCACTGCCTCCCCGGTGGACATTGCTACGAAACTCATCTCCAGCCGCCTGTCTTCGCATTGCCGCGACTACCTGGTCACCAACTACAAAGGCACGGATGTCCTTGCCCTTACTCTCTTTGACGAATTTTTGGATCAGGACGTTTTGTTTTGTACTGTGCAGCATTTCAATGATGGCCTGGGCCACTTTCACAGAATCTGCCAATACCACACCTACCCCTTGCGTTCCCTCCAACAGCTTAATAATGACTGGTGCACCGCCAACTCTTTCAATCGCATCCAATACATCCTCTCTTCTTGTCACAAAGGCTGTCTGAGGCAGTCCAATATCATGACGACTCAGGATCTGCATTGCATGCAACTTGTCACGACTCCTGGCCAGACCCAGAGAGGAAGTGATGGTGGAGATTCCCATCTGCTCAAATTGCCGCAAGACTGCCAACCCGTAGAATGTGATGGATGCCCCGATGCGAGGAATGACCCCGTCGTAGGTAGAGAGTCGTTTACCTCTATAGATGAGGTCGGGATTCTCACCCTCCACATCCAGGGAAAACTTGAGTGTATCGAGAACAAATGGTCGGTGTCCCCGTGCTTTACTGGCTTCACGAAGGCGTTTGGTGCTGTAGCAATTGGGGCTACGGGAGAGAATGGCGATTTTCATGAATCAGTAAGTTTTTTCTTTTTGCGAGGGGATCTCTTACTAAGGGCTTTGCGTTTGGTCACATCTACCAGGAAATCTTTTTCCAGAGCCTTTCTTCCAAGAAGCATCCGAAATAGCATCTTTTTTCTACAGACCAATGTGATCTCAATCTTCTTGGTAACCCCTCCCAATGAAATTGTCGCTTCTACGAAACAACGCTTTCGGTATTCCCCTGTCGAAGACCGGACCTTCGCCCATTTAAGGACTTTTGCGGTCACTGTCTTGGTTTCGTATGGAGGTTTGTGGGAATAGACTACATCAAACTGGACTTGCCCTCCATCCAGCTCTTTCAGGTTGTTTACATGGAGTGCACTGGTTCTGGCTCCTGTATCAACCTTGGCTTTAATGCGTTGGATGTCCCAATCAGGGATATCCAGATATTCCGCCCAACCAATTATGTGCTTTTCCTTCATTTTTCAGATAGGTCATTGCTGAATGCCTCAAGGCCTGACCGAATGTGGAGATCTCTTTGCGGGAAGGAGATTTCAATACCAGCTTCCTGAAACCGGTTGTTAATCTGCTCATGAAGGGTATGGATGGCTTCCAGACGGTCATCCATATCGGAGAGATAGGCCCGAAGCGTGAAATTCAGTGAGCTGTCTCCAAATAAATCGAAGGTCACTCTGGGTTCAGGGTCCGTGAGAATGGTCGGGTGAAGGTTGAGGATATCGAGTAATATCTCCTGTGTCTTTTGAATATTCGTACCGTAAGCAACACCCACTGTTACAACAATCCGGTTTGTTGTATCGGACAAAGTCCAGTTTGTGAGTCTTCCGGTAATGAGGTCTTTGTTGGGAATGATCAGTTCTTGACGTTCCCGGTTGATGATTGTTGTCG
>CAYSOI010000047.1:0-15441 GCA_964432425.1 uncultured Opitutales bacterium
AATGGGAAGTCCGCAAGGGCCACGATATACTTATTGATGCTTTCAAAAAAGCGTTTCCAGATAATGAAGACGTGCAACTATGGATGATGTGTGAAAACCCATTCAATTCTCCTGATGAGAATAATTACTGGTATAATAAATATAATGACCCAAGAGTTAAACTAATTCCTCGTGTAAATTCACAGGAAGAAGTGTATAATATTATGAGAAAAGTAGACTGCGGTGTTTTCCCAGCGAGGGCTGAGGGGTGGAATCTAGAGGCACTGGAGATGATGGCCTGTGGTAAACAGGTTATTATTACTGACTTCTCAGCACATACTGAATTTTGTAACAAAAATAATAGTTATTTGATAGATATTGATGAAACAGAACCAGCCCATGACGGCAAAGCCTTTACTGGCCAAGGTAATTGGGCCAAAATTGGAGAAGGACAGATTGATCGGTGTATAGATTATATGAGATATTTGGCAATGAACAGGGTATCGAATAATCCTGAAGGTGTTGAGACAGCTAAAAGATTTTCTTGGGAAAATACTGTGCAGTCCTACATCAACGTTTTGGACGATGTGGTTGAAGGAAGATGAATAAACACCCCTACATATTCTCGGCTATTGCGATTCTTAGCTACATATTTTATTGTTTGCTGGCACCCCTTGGTGCTCAAACAATATGGGATGATGGGGAGGATTTAACCGTAGAATCAGGGGGGGCTGATTGGCCATGGAATCATTGGAGTTCTGATCAGTTTGACGATTGGAAGTATTTTGATGGATTAGGACCTCTTTGGCAGTGGAAGGATTCTTCAGGCAACCTTAAGTCTCAGTGGGTCTACTCTTATTTTCATGGCTGGCTATTTCCCGTAGGAGACGACATCAGTAGTGTTTGGTTGCTTTCAATCAAATACAACAAATCCTGGGTGTGGACAGGAGGGAATCATTTTAATCTCTTGTATTTTCATAATGCAGAGTCATTTTATCTGTATGATTATGAGTCCTATGGAAGGCTGTTTTTAGATATAAGGAATAGTGAATGGGTTGAGTATGATAAAATTGAGAAATTGTTCTCTGTTGAATATTCTGCGTTGTCAGAGTTACCACCCCAAGATATGGTTAAAGTCAATCAGGGGAGGTTTAAGGTAGGGGGTAATTTTCCCTCTGAACCATATAATGATGAGAATGATAACGGAATATATGATGTTGGGGAGCCTTATCAGGATGTGAATGGTAACAATAGTTACGATGATAAGCAATTTGGATATAATGATGAGTTTCCTCAGCATAATGTGGATTTATCAAGCTACTTTATAAGTCAATATGAAATAACAAATCTATTATGGCAAACTGTTGTTGATTGGGCTACTACCAGGTCCGATAAAGCAGGAGATCCATATCAAGACTTCTTTAAATATGAGTTTGATAGTTTAGTTTATGTAAATCTGGACATTGTGCTTACCTATCACAGGCGTATGAAGCGTGCTCAAGAAACTTATGATGCAGATCCTAGCGCAGAGAACAAAGAGCACTTAGATAACGCGATAGAAAAATATCAGAAACAATTAGCCAATCGGGATCTTAAGATTGAAGAAATTATCACTTATCGTGAAGAGAAACCGCACCACCCTGTAAATTATGTTTCATGGTTTGATTCTTTAAAGTGGTGTAATGCATATTCAGAAATGACTGGACGTGTGCCGGTTTATTATGTTGATCCTGGTTTGGGAGGTGTATTGAGGTCTTCTCAACAAGCCAGAACTTCGCAGAATGTATTTTTTGAATTCAAGAATGGATTTGTTAAGTGGAATGCAAATGGCTATCGCTTGCCCACTGAGGCAGAGTGGGAAACCGCGTGCCGAGGAGGCTTAATTGGGATGGAGTTTTCTACCGGAGATGCGATTGATGATACATTGGCGAATATCGATATTGACCCTAATGCCTTGCCTAAGCCCAGCCCGAAGGCTGTTGGTACGTTTCCCCCTAATAACTTTGGCCTTTATGATATGTCAGGTAATCTTCGCGAATGGTGTTGGGATTGGAAAGCCAGCTATGATGAACTATCCGCTAATTTCACTATAAATATAGAGCCTTCAGTTCATTCATTCAAAGTGACAATACCCGACATCACTATAGCCGAAGATTCTGTTGAATTAGTTGATCTTGTTACTCAGTATTTAGAATTATTTAACCCAACCACGGAAGTACTAGTGGAAGAGTCTGATAACAAATTAACTTTTTCTCTTCCTTCATCCAATGCATCGAACTATATTGTGATTCATTCCCCTGATCTTAACGCTCAGAAGGTTCTTGGGCTGAGGGATTTAGATTCGTCACTTAATCTTGTTATTTCTGCAGATCGTGCACCAATTCCAGGATGGACTACAGACTCACGGTTCGTAATTGACTTTGTTGATCTTGCCACTGGAGCAACTGGTTCCTATGTGGTTGATGTACCTCAGCCATCCAGTGGTGCATTTAATGCTTCTCCTCATTTTGTCTATGCTGAGGCTGTGAATCTTGCGCTGACAGCAATGAATATTGATCACCTATTTTCAGTATCGGTTGCCGAGGATAAGCTAGCGATGTCCTATCAAAGAGGTAATCCCCCTGTCACTTTTTCTGTACGTGCATCTGGAGACGACCCTTTTATCAATTACCTTGGTTTCCCCTCCTTTGCAGAGGTGGTTATCGATCAGAATACTCGTCGTTTTGAAGCGTTTAATGTCCTTCGCCCGCTGAATATATCCAAAAACCCCAAAGGGCCGGATTCGGGAGAAGTTCGAGCATTTCGTGGTGGCTATTACGAGTATGGAACTTTTCATTCGAGGGTATCCTTGCGAAATGGTGATTCTCCTTATACACCCACTAAAAAGGTTGGCTTTCGCCCTGTAATCGGATTACCTTGGGATGATCGTTAAATAAATTAATGAGATTTCTATTCATTATTGGGCTGTTGGTCTTCCTTCTGTGTAGTAGGTTGTATTCGCAGTATTACTCCTTTGCGGGTTATAAGTGGAATCAGGAGCACACTCCAGATCGTGTCGAGTTTTTGGGCAATGGCGAGGTAGTTGGTGGAGCTTTATTTGCGATAGGATTACCATCCAACGTAACTAGACCTGTAGAGTTTCCATCCAATTGGAAGGGATTCCGAGCCAATCTATCGTTAGGTTCTGAGGATCCTGCTCGTCCAGGTCCCCGTGCCTTAAATTTGCCTCTCTACGATGATGGCACAAGTATGCGTCATGGTGTGACATTATCTTGGTCTGGTAATCGGGTTTTACCCAATATGAAGGGGGAGGACTTTGTTGTCTATGAAAGTGGTGAGGGGGAGGGCTCCCGTGCGGACAAGATCGGTCCCGAATTGTATATGGTTCGTGTCAGAAATGCCGTAACCTCTGTTTGGTCTCCCTGGTATCACAAGGGGACTGACCGTTTTCAAATATATGGTAAGAGGGGATCTGCCGGAGCTTACGCTGCGGGGTTTGATCTGGATGATTTCGGAGTAAAGTTTGGTGGTTTAATTGATCGGATACAGATAGCCAACATGACTCGTTCTGACAGGTTGATTGGAAAGGGGGTCCCATTCAGGGGCCAAGTACTTTTTGTTTCAGATGACGGGGAGGGGAGAGTTCCGCGGCCTGTGGCGTCTTTCCTGCTTTCTTATGAATCTAAATTATTATACGGTCCAGATTTGCTCTATGTGGCCTCTTTGCATCGTACTTTTCAAAATCCTATTAAGAGAGCGGACAGTGAGTATCAGCCTCCGCAATTGGAATACAATTCAGAGGTAATCGGTGAGAATCGTTATTCTGTGCAGTTGCTGGCAGTGAAGGGGGATGTGAAAATCATGGCCAATGAGAATTCTGAATTTCTCAGTGCCCAGGAGGTTTATGCAAACATGCGTATTTCTGCGGGTTATTCTATCGTTACAGGCAATGCTTCTGCCGCAACTTTGTTACTTCCCGGTGGAGCTGCTTTAATTTTGCAACCGGGTTCCTTGCTTTCATTGGATAGTCCACCCGCTTCGGGCGCAAAGGCTCCTGACAAAGAATCTCAACTGAAAGTTCATTTAATTCGTGGTAGTTTTCTACTGGGCAACCAATCGGAGGAAGGGAGGAGCCTTCCAGTATCTGTTTATGTAGGTGAGAGTGTATTAGAGGGGGCTGGAGCCGGAATTTTATTTTTTCAATTTGGTCAACCATTACAGGGTTTTGAGGTCGACGAGGCTGGTCGTATTCGCAAGGAGTTTTTTGACTTGAAGACAAGTTTGTACAATCCTCCAGAGATACCAGAGGTTGTTGTTACCCCCGATCCCGATCCAGAGCCGGAACCTGAGCCCCCAGGCCCAGAACCTCCACCTCCCGATCCGGAGCCGGAACCTGAGCCTGAACCGGAGCCGCCTCCTCTACCTGTCTTTAATCCTCCAGACATCAATCCACTCGATTTACCGTTCAGTTTTTCACCGAATAATCTGCTTTTGCAGAGTTTGGGTTTTTTAAACAACCCCGTCATTCCTGAAGGAAGTGAATCCTTGTTTCGTGATGCAACAGGGGCTCCCATAGACCCCAATGTTTTTTCGGGTCTATTGATTCCAGGCTATGAGGGAGATTCGACTAGCAGTGCGTTACAAAGGCTTGCTGGCAATATTGACCTGGACGGTGTTGTCCTTCTTGGGGACGAGTTTCAGCAATCGGTTTCCGAAGATAATGAGTTGCAGATTATTCTTTCCCAGATTGGTGATGGAGCGGTCCAGGCTCGTCTTATTCTGGATGACAATGGAAATCCGTTTTTATGGGTCGGAGACCAGCAGTTGGCTTTAACGCCTTCGATGCAGGAAGCACTTAATGACAATCCTGATCTTCTTGAGTATTTGAAGGTTTCAGGAACAGAGGGTCTGCAAGTTCAGAAAAATGCTGATGGCTCTGTTGATATGCTCATTGGTGATAATGGCCAATCCCTATTTACACTTCCTGAGAATGTATCAAACTTGCACCCTTCTCAAACTCCAGATGGAGATTTAACATTCGTATCTAACAATCCACATAGCTTCACTGATATCACACCACCTGGTATCGTTGGTGATGGAGCGTCGAATCAACGTCTTATTAAATTTCCAGAAGGGCGTGAGGGGCAGTTACGAAGAGCCCGTGCTCAACACATCTCCAAAGTTAATGCATTAAAACAGGCACAGTTAAGGAAGCATCAGGTGGCTCAGCGTCAGGCGTCCACTGCGAGTCGAGTCTCCCAACAACGAGCCCACCAAAGTCATCAATACAATGTGTTGAAGCAAAAGCAGCAGATGGCCCAAAAAAGAGCCCAGCAACAAGCGGCTTATGCGGCTAAGCAGGCTCAAAAACGGGCTCAACAAAAAGCTCATCAGGCCCATCAATACAATGTGTTGAAGCAAAAGCAGCAACGAGCCCAGCAGCTTTCTCAGCAGCAAGCAGCCAAAAAGTAATGAAGGAATGGGCGGGGACTCGGCTGGCTGAATTCAAATGGTCAGCTTTTTGAAGATTTTTTCCGGGATATGCCGGATGATGAACATAATGAGCTGCCATCTTCGAGGCGTGTAGAGGATGTCTTTGCCTTTTTCGATCGCTTTTTCAATGTCCTTGGCGACTTTTTCCGGTGTCGAGGCAAGGAGCCCTTTCTTCAGGTGTGCGGTCATTGGGGTGTCAATGACTCCCGGCTTAATGTTGAGAACCTGGACGTTGTGGGAAAAAAGACGGCCTCGAATACCGTCGGTTAGTGAACTCAGGGCTGCCTTTGCCGCACAATAGGTATAAAGGGTTTTCCTGCCGCGATCTGCCGCAACGGAGGTAATGACTGCGATGGTTCCTGACTGCTGCTTTTGATAATGAGAGGCGAGGTGAGTCAGGAGGGATGCTGGGCTGTTGAAATTTACCTGAAAGGATTCGAGGGTGGTTTCAGGATCATCCTGGGTGGTATCCTGATCGGGGAGTGTACCATAAGCAATCAATGTAAAATCAATTTTCGTGCCGAGGACTTTGACGGCCTGGTCCATGAGTTTGCCATGCTGGGATGTGTCAATCAACTGAGTTGCGAAAATCTCTGCCTTGCAACGGGTTCTTTGCTCCAGGTCGTTGGCAATGGAATGAAGCCTTTCTTCGTCTCTGCCAACCAGGAGAAAGTGTGTTTTGGAAGTGGCCAGTTGTCGAGCCGTGGCTTGGGCTATGGCGGAGCTGGCTCCAAGGATAAGGATCGTTTGGGGAGGAGATTTCATGTGTCTTTGTGGACTCGACGCCAGAAACTGGAGGAAAAGGCAGGGTCCATGAAGGGGAGAAATTGTTGGGTTTCGGGGTAGGTTTGGGCAAAGAGTTCGGCGGGCATGCAGGCATCTTTGGCTGGGTAGAGTCGTCCGTTGTTTTTGAGGACAATCTCATCCATTTGCTCAAATAGTTTGTGGGTTTTTTTTCCGCAATTCGGGAAATCCAGTGCGACGGTGATGCCGGGTCTCGGAAAGGAGAGAATCCCAGGAGAGGGGATGTCGCCAAAGGTTTTGATGACGGCGAGGAAACTACCTTTTCCTGAGTCAGATATGAGGCTGAGAATTTCCCTGACGGCAGCATTATCTTTGGTCGTGGGAAGGACGAACTGGTATTGGAAGAAGCCTCTTTTGCCGTAGATGCGGTTCCAGTCATGGACGGCATCCAGGGGGAAGAAAAATGGGTCGTAGTGAACGTCGGCTTTTTTCTGTTTTCCCAACTGTTTATTATAGTAGGCGAAGTTGAATGCTTTGATGGAGAGGGGATTCAACATGAAGTTGGGGGCATCCACGGGCCAGGGGAGTTTTGGTGGATCGTGGGGCTTGAGAGAATATTTGGGGTTGGAGCTGTGGTTACCACGAATGAAGATGCCTTTGCCGTGATTCTTGGCGACAGAGTCCAACCAGGAGACGGTATATTCGAAGTCTTTATCGGAGCTGGCAGACAATTCCAGAAATTGATCAAGGTCGCGGACTTTGATGGTTTCCGACTCGATCACGGAAGTGGAGATTCTTTTGAGCTGAATTTCTGCCCAGGTAATGAGGCCAGTGAGGCCTAATCCGCCAATGGTCGCATTAAGCAGGTCGGTGTCCTGCTGTTTGTTGCAGAGGGTACGGGTGCCATCTGATCTGTGGAGTTCCAGTCCGAGCACATGTCTGCCGAATGTGCCTGCGGAGTGGTGATTTTTTCCGTGAATGTCATTGGCAATGGCTCCTGCCAGGGTAATAAATTTTGTGCCGGGCACTACGGGTAGAAACCAGCCTTCTGGAACGATGACTTGGAGGATGTCGGCAAGGGAGATTCCGGCTTCTGCACGAAAGATTCCGTTCTCCCTGTCAAATTGGTAGATTTTTTTCATCTCTCCCGTAGGAATGAGGATGCCTCCATCATTCAGGCAGGAGTCTCCGTAGCTTCTTCCAAGGCCGTATGGGAGCATGGTTTTTCCATCTTCCAGCTCTGGGAGAGGGGCGTTGGCCCAATATCTAGGTCGAATGTCTTGATCTGCCTTGAGGGTTTTACCCCAGCTTTCTCCAATTGCCATAATTGTGCCTGCTTGTGTGGTAAGTTTTATTTGGGATTTGCCAAAAGGGGTGCGATCACAATGGCGATTCCTACCAGGTAGCTGATTTTGTCTTTGATCGCAAAGGTTACCGGGTCTTCCCGCATTTTGCCTCTGGTAGTGACCAGCCAGACGTAGGTGATCCAGTAGAGGATGGAGGGGCAGATCAACCACAGTGCCTCAGGGTTATGGTAGAGTGCGGTACTTTTGTCCGAGTGAATGTAGAGTGCAAAAACCAGTACCGCGAGAAAGCCGCTGGTCACTCCGAGTTGCGAAATCAGAGGGCGGTCATTGATGTGGTAGCTGCGTCCGGCAGGTCTTTCCCGGTTGGTTTGGGCGAGGTTGTGGAGTTCGGAGTAGCGTTTGGCCATGGCCAAACTCAGGAAAAAGAGGGTGGAGAAGGTGATGAGCCAGTTGGACAGTTCAATGAAACCTGTAAATAGAGGGGCATTCTGCTCACAGGCGACGGAAGCACCGATAATGATTCGCATGGAATAGAGGCCTGCCAGGAGAAAGACATCAATGAGTATTTTTTGTTTCAGATACAGAGAGTAGGCACTTGTGATGAAGAGATAGAGGGTCAGGAGGGCTGTGAAGGTCGGGTTGAGAACAAACCAGGCAATACAAAAGGAGGTGATTAGCAGAATGGGTGGTAGGAAAAGGGCGACGTGGACGGGTAGTTTCCCTGAAGGAATGGGACGGCGCCTTTTGCTGTGATGTTTGCGATCCGATTCCAAATCCATCAAGTCGTTGAGAATATAGACTGTGGATGCACACAAACCCATGGACAGAAAGGCGAGGACTGTATTGATCAGGAGTTGTGGGTGGACATAAAGGTGGGCCGTCAGGATGGGCACAAAAAGTAATACATTTTTAGCCCATTGGTGTGGGCGACAGGCTTTGACGGCAGCTTTGAAGAGGTTACTATGGGGATCGCCAATCGTGTTTACGGGCAGATTCTGGTTTTGAGCTTTTTGCTCAAGTGCGGAGGTGGAGTTGGCAATCAGTGCGGAGCCAGCAGCTTTCCAGATGGGGAGATCACAGGACTCGTTGCCTATGTAATCAAAGTTTCCTTCACCGAACTTTTCGACCAGGATCTTGGCTTTTTTATGGCTTTTGAGGTTAACATTCCCATCGGTGGCCAGTACTTCATCAAAAAGCCCGAGGTGCTGGGCAATGGCTTCGGCGATTCGTATGTGGCTGGCCGTCACAAGAAGAATCTTTCTGCCTTTGTGCTTTTCTTCTTTTACAAAATCAATGACGGCTTGATTCCATGGCAGGTGTGGAATCTCTGGAGTGAACTGCTCTGCAAGTTTGGCTTTCAGTGTCGGGCGACCCTGTGCAAGCCATTGGGGGACTTTGAACAGTGTTGCCGGGTTTTGATGAATGGAGCCGAGTAGAGTTTCAAAAAGACAATCCGTTTGGATCAGGGTGCCGTCCAGGTCTACGCAGAGAGGCTTAGGGTTAGGGGAAGGGGAGGTCATCCGAGTTTGTTTAATTTTTGCGTGTTGAAAGGTTGCCTTCCAGTGAAGGCATCTGCAATCTTCTTTTTATGGCGGTTGCTAGCTATGATTTAATCCTGGTGGGTAGTGGTTTTGCATCATCCTTTTTCTTACTTCGTGCACTGAAGTATTTAGGCAAAGATGCAAAAGTGCTCGTATTGGAGGCGGGGGCAAGAGATCCGCATCACTGGCAGTTGGCAAATGGCAGAAACTCCAGCCTCCCGTATGCTAAGACTTATATAAATCGTACTCCTGAAAAACCATGGGTGTACAGTCCAGGATTTGGTGGTAGTTCCAAGTGCTGGTGGGCTTGCACTCCTAGGATGTTACCAGCTGATTTTGAGTTGAAAACAAGATATGGGGTGGGGTTAGACTGGCCGATTGGGTATAATGATTTAGAAGAATATTATTGTGATGTCGAGGAGGTCATGGCGGTTTCCGGTCCGGAAGATAGCCCTTTTGAGAGAAGTCGACCTTATCCACAACCCCCACACAATCTTACTGATCCAGACAAAATCTTAAAGAAAGCGTTTCCTGGTGGGTTTTTTGTACAGCCATCGGCAAGAGCCAGAGTTGCAACCAAGAGGAGAGGTCCTTGTTGCTCAACTTCGACATGCCGTCTTTGCCCCATCAATGCAAAGTTCACAGTGGAGAATGAATTGGGTTGGCTATATGCAGATCCAAGAGTTGAACTACTGTTGGGTGCCAGAGCTCTGGAGGTAATCTTGGAAGGGGGAGAGGCCAGGGGAGTTCGGTATGTAAAAGGAGGGCATGAGGTCGAGGCCAACGCGGAAGCGGTTGGGCTGGGAGCCAACGCAGTCTTTAATCCATTCTTATTGCAGAAATCGGGTTTGTCACATGAGTGGTTGGGCAAGAATTTATGTGAGCAATTGTCCATCACTGTGACAGCCGACTTGGATGGTGTGGATAATTTCCAAGGGAGCACAAGTTTAACGGGGCATGGCTATCTCCATTACGATGGGGATCATCGGAAGGAACGGGCTGCGGCATTGATTGAAACCAGAAATATTCCACGGCTTCGTCATGAAAAGGGGCGTTGGCGGCAACGGCTGGAAATGACCTATTCCTTTGAGAATTTATTGGACCCGAACAGTGGCGTGACCGCGGAGCCGAAGGATAAAGTCCGGCCGGTCATTGATTGGAAGGGGGACACCGAATATGCTCTGAAAAGTCTAAGAATGGTCAAGGAATTGACGGAGGAATTCACCCAACCCCTTCCAGTTGAGAAGATCTATGTCCCTAAGTTTCCCGAGGCCACTGTGAGCCACAATATGTGTACTACGGTTATGGGGAAAAATCCAGAAGATAGCATTGTGGATCCAGGCTTGGTTCATCACCAGGTAAGAAATCTTTTGGTTCTGGGGGCAAGTGTGTTTCCCACTGCCTCTCCAGCCAATCCTACACTGACTTTGTCCGCCCTTTCTTTGTTGGCGGCGGATCGATTTTATGCATGAAGGTATGAGGAAGTCATGAGTCGTCGACGTTTTGTCATTGTGGGGTGTCTCTTATTCCTGGCAGGTATCGTGCTTTGGGTGGGTTGGTGGTGGAAAATGAAGTTGGGCAAACAGGACTGTCGCGAAGTGATGGTTGCCATTCTGAAGAGAAGGTTAAACTACGTGAAACATGATCCGGAGGGATTGAAGCGATTTGCAGATGAATACCATGGGATGCTGGATGGGTATGTCCGGGAAAGGCTTGTGCAGTGTGCACTGTTTTTACCGGTATATGGATTATTGGATAGATGGTTGCTCAACTCATCTTATCGGGAGGGCTATCTAGGGATATCCGAGCCCTTGCTTACCGTTTACCTGCTCAGTGTGAGTTTTTTTGATCGAGCAACAGGGGAGCCTGACTTTTCCAAGGTGTTGAACTACAAGTCCGGAGAAATACGGGTGGCTTTTACTTGTGGCAATCCATGGGCAAATTTATCGATGGAAAATTGAGGAAGCTAATGAGTTTTCGTTCTGGATTGATCTTGTGGGCTAGCTTTGGAATCGGATTATGTCTACTGGGGTGGTGGTCCTTGCAACGATTGGGTTTTGCCTTACCGGGGATTGATGATGCCTACATATTCTTTGTGTATGCCAGGAATTTTGCTGAGGGACATGGATTTGTCTACAATGTGGGTGGAGAACGGGTCGAGGGGTTCTCCTCCATGTTATGGGTGCTCGTGCTGTCGGGGGTTTGGGCAATCTTTGGGGAATTTGGTTGGCAGCTAATGGCCTTTTGCGTTGGCATCTGTAGTTTGTGTATGGTGCTGGGGGTAACGGGATTTGAACGTATGGTTCAACTGAATGCCCCGGACCGGAAGAGCACTGGGATGGAACTGCGGGCTGTTGGAGCTTTGTGGATCGGCGTATGGGCTCTTGGTTCTCCTGGTTTTGTCATTTGGAGTACGACCACTTTGATGGAGAATTGCCTCTGGGAATTATTGTGGGCAGGAAGTGTGGTTTGGCTTCTTTTTCTACTCCAATCCAAGTCATTGTCACTGAAAGTTCAGTTTGGCTATGGTTTTGTATTAGGGGGCTTGCTGCTTTGTCGTCCAGAGGCTATGTACTGGGTTTGCCTGTTGCTTTTTGGATTAGGGGTTGGCCGTTGGTGTTGCGGGGCTTCCCTCTCTCGGGTTCTGCGGGAAATTGTTACAATTGGTGGAATCTGTGGATTATTATTCGGGGGGTTAATCTGTTTTCGCCTTCAGTATTTTGGTTACCCCCTGCCCAACACATACTACGCCAAGGTTTCTCCAGACAGAATATATAATTTACTGCTGGGGTTGAAGTATCTGGTAAGGTTTGGACTTTGGCATTGGGGGGTGCTGTTTTCCTGTGTGGCTGTTCTTCTGGGGTTTATTTCCGGTAAACAGGCGATCTGGAGACGGTATCGCAAGGGCGAGCCGGAAGAGGTCGGAGTCGTCGCGCTGGGGGTAGTCTGCGGACTTTTGATTGGTGGGCTCTGTGTGGCTCCCATCGTTGGTGGGGATCATTTTTCGTTCTATCGTATATTTCAGGTTTTCTGGATCATGCTACCTGTCCCCATGTTTCTCTGGCTTTGGAAGAGGTATACGCAAAGTAGGGGAGTGCGCCGAACAGCCATCGTGGTGATTGGAGTATTGATGGGGTTAGGGTGTCGAGAGTCGTGGTTCAGTATCACTCCTCAAAGTAGAATTTCATCGGAGTTTCGAATTGTTGAAAGAGACTTTAAGGTAGGAGAGGTGTTGAATCACTGGTTTTCCGAATCGAACGCTCCTTCAATTGGTGTGCTGGCCGCAGGTGGAATTGCTTATAAGTACCAGGGGGTAGTTCTGGATCTTATGGGGCTGAACCTTGTGGACATGGCACATTCTCCAGGAGATCGAAAAGGTAAAAAGAATCACGCAGCATTTAATAAGGAAGTCTTTTGGCAAATTGCTCCGGATATCTTTCTGCCCAATCTGGTTGCTGATGTGGACGAAGCTATTGCTCAAAGTAAGCAAAACCAAACCCCAAAACCTGTAGGATGGGACCCGTTTCGGGGGCTACGAGAGGACAAAAGATTCATCGAAGAGTATACCATCGGCTTTTTGGACAAAGGGGATGGCACCTACCTGGGAGGGGCCTTTCATCGAGAGTTTTTGAACCAGTTGGAAGGCTTTGGTTTTCGGGAATACCCTGTAGACTAGTGGTGGTGATTCACCGGGAAGTGGCACCTTGCTTTCTGCAACATAGGAATACCTTTACTGCATCTCTAAAATGACCTTTTTAGGCAGTTTCGGTTTATAGTCGAGCAAGCTTTCCCGGATTCCTTGTGCCATACTGGGATCACGTGCAAAAAAAGAAACCGTATCTGAGCCGACATAAGCTTTCCAGGTATCCTTCGGCAGCCGCATTTCTGCGACTTTAACCCAATTGTCCGGTTGTTCAGGAAACCAATCTGTGTAGAGGATCGCTAACTCGACATCATTCTGCTCCATCAAATCAGTCATCCACTCGACTCCCTTTGACTCCTTACGGTGCTGGAGAGCCGCATAGGAGCCTAATCCCCATAGATCCAGAACATAATTGTCATTACGGTAGGAGACTAAACCTAAATCATTTACCGCAACTGGTTTCTTCCATTCCTCTTTTACAAAATTAGCAAATTGAAATTGTTGGAGGTAAATGGGATAAGTGGACTTATGTATTCTGATCGCATTATCGATGTACGGAAAAGATAATACAGAACAAGCTAGGAGCACGTTTATGGATAAGGGCAGTATGGATTTATAATGTTTGGTAAAGTTCTTATTCAATAGCAGAGCAATGATTGCATATACCACTGATCCGATGATGTAAGGCTCGTAGCGATGGTTCCAGCCATAAGACCCAACCAGCAGATGGCATGTTGCCGCCGTGAGTACGGCAATGAGAAAGATCTTCAGCCCCCTTTCTTTGACCGCAAAGAAAATGCTGATGAGAACTAAGGCGAGAAGCAATAAGGTAAGCCCTCTGTTACTTTCCTCTGTCAGCCAAAGAGCATGGTAATAAAAGTGCTTGATGAAATTGCCTCCCGATTCTCCAGCGGATAAGGAGGATTTTAAGAGTATGGAACAGGGGAGCAAAGGAAGGCCATTAGAATGAAGAAAACCAGAGAAAAGAGCGATGGGGACAACTGTGCATCCGCAGATGAAAAAGATCTTCTTCCATTCCCTTACACAAAGAAGAGCCACAATGATTGCAGCAGTTAAGGACGCATTTTCAAACCGTACCAATGGGCCTAAGACAATCCCTATGTAATGCCAGGATTTCCAGTTGGATATGGTCTGTCCACTGGCAAATGCCAGAATGAGTGCGTCGATGGCAATTGTAGCGGTCAGGAACTGTAAACCATGTTCCATTCCCGTGAAGCAAATTCCAATGGCATTACAGGAAATGAAGATGGAAACGACAAAAAGAGCAATGGCCGTTAGTTGGAGTTTGGAAAGAACTTCAGATTGGTGGTTGCTGCAGATTTGGTATAAACGATTGAGAACAATGCAGATGGCTAGGGACAGGAAAATGACATTCAATACCAACGGGGCAAATTCGAAAGGTTTAGATTTTGCAAATGGAGCCAGAATGAATGGCCAGATAATGCTCGAAGACGGAGAAGATATTTCACTGCTGTTTATACCATATCCCCCATTTATTAACTGTTCGGAAACAGCCATATGGATATAAGGGTCGTCTAACGAATAAATGAATTTACCATTATTTTCCTTAATAATGAGAAGGGATACGACGCAACACATGATTAGCCAGGCGGCAATGATTGCGATCATCAATGAATTTCTCTGATTCATTAGATATCTGTATATATACTATGCTCTAAGCAGAAAGGATTCGATTCCCAGTAGCCCCGTTGCCCTATGCGTTGTCTGGAACAAGTCAGCCAACTCATGTTTTGTCCAGCCCAAACTCGAAGATCTCATGACTGATTCCCCTCCCAGGCTTTAGCTGGAGATTCCCGCAGATAAGAATACCTCCCCAATCTCCATTCCAGGTTCCTGGCTGAAGGCAATTGCCCCGAGCAGCTGAGGGGGAGGGGTGTGCCGCAAAGTATGGCACTTTACCGGCTTAGGAATTTCTGCTGCCTGAGTGGCCTTCTTGATAGTCTTTTGCAAATTGTTCTCATGGATATGGTGACGCCGAACGATACCAGTTACAGGATCCTTGGATAAACGTCGGGAAGGAAACACCCACATCCAGCCCCACTGCTTACCCGCATTCGGATATTTCTTCATTACTGTTTCAGGTAAATAGACCCCCTCCTGTTCCGCTTCCCGATCGGCCTCCCAGATTTCGTGTGCATCCTCCAACTGCATCTTCAGGGAGATCGTGCATGCCTCCGGCATTGGCACCACCCGATCTTATCCACCCTTGGCATCCCGAATCTCCAACCTCGAACCATCAAAGTCCAGATCCTTCACCCGAAGACGCACACACTCCATCAAACGCAATCCTGCCCCATACAACAACTGTGCCATCAATTGCAGACTCCCCTCCATCTTATTCAGCAGCAATCCCGTTTCCCTTCGGGAGATCACCACAGGTAAACGCCTCTTAGCCTTTGGGCGGGCAAACTCCTCAATCGTTTCCGAAGGCACTTTTACGACCTCTCGCAAAAAGAAAAACAACGCATTCAACGCCTGGGCCTGAGTCGCAGGAGCGACCTTCCTAACCACCGCAAGATGTGTCAAAAATGCGGCTGTATCCTCCCCCCAATTCCCCTTCTCTTCTAAACGACAGCAAAACAGAAGAAACCTGCGTACCCACTCCACATAAGTCTGCTCCGTCCGGTAGGTCAGTTGTTTTCTGCGGATCATGATCCGTAACATTTCTACCTGCTCCTGCATTTCCTCTGGA
>CAYSOI010000048.1:0-8552 GCA_964432425.1 uncultured Opitutales bacterium
TGGTCGTCGAGGCCGCAGAGGTGGAGCCAGCCGTGGACGAGGTAGAGGGTGAGTTCCTGGGAGAAATTGCCACCGTTTTCCTGGCAGTAGTTTTGGGCAAATTCGGGGGAGACGCAGATTTCACCGGCGGATTCGTAGTCGGGGCTGCCTTGAAAGGTGATGACGTCGGTCGGTTCCGGGTTTTGGTGGTGAGTGATGTGGAGTTGGGTGTGTTCCTCTGCGCCGAGAAAGGCGATGGAGAGTTCGCCGGGGACTTGGAGTTGGAAGGGGAGTTCCGCCAGGTGGTGAAAAAGGTTCTGGATATCGGGTTCTGAGAATTTCAGGGTATCCAGGGCGTTGTGGATGAGGACGGGGTTGTCTTTACTGCCTGGGGGATTCTGCAGGGATGGCTTTTTCACTTTTGGGAGTGGTCAACTCGGGATTGGCTTCCACGGGGAAGGGGCTGGCGGTGTTTTTGAAGGATTCGTTAGAGACTTGTTCCAGGGTTTTGGCGTCTTTCTCTTTTTCTTTCTTTTGGGCTTTTTCCTTCTGGTCCGGGTATTGGGTTCTGGCGTGAGCCATGTTCAGGAGTGTGAAGATGAAGCTTTTTTTGATGTCGGCGATTTCCTGGAAGGTCATGGGGGTTTCGTCCAGCTGTCCATCACCAAGGCGTTCTTCAAAGATGTTGTCGATTAGCTCCTCCAGGCTTTGGGCATTGAGTTTGGGGAGGCTTCGGCTGGCGGCCTCAATGGCGTCGGCGAAGAAGATGATGGCACTTTCCTTGAATTGAGGTTTGGGGCCGCCGTATCGGTAGGTGGATTCGTCGACTTCCTGGTCATTGCCATTGGAGGGAAGTTCGTCGGGATGTTGATCTCCGGGTAGTTCTTTGTCGGCTTGTTTTTGAGCTTCTCGGAAGAAGTAGTGGATGAGCCCGGTGCCGTGGTGTTGGCGAATGACATCAATGATAATTCGCGGCAATTTGTGTTCCTTGGCCAGTTCGACCCCTTCGGGGATGTGACTCTTGATGATGAGTGCACTCATGGAGGGGTTGGTGAATTTGTGCGGGTTGTGGCCGGAGATCTGGTTTTCAATGAAGTATTCGGGTTTGGCCAGTTTGCCGACGTCGTGGAAGAGAGCGCAGGCTCTGCATTTGAGTGGGTTGGCTCCGAGTTTGACTGCGGCGTTTTCGGAAAGGTTGGCCACCATGAGGCTGTGGTGATAGGTGCCGGGGGC
Organism: uncultured Opitutales bacterium; assembly: GCA_964432425.1. Lineage (GTDB taxonomy): Bacteria > Verrucomicrobiota > Verrucomicrobiia > Opitutales > JABJCN01 > JAYPDO01. Next base: position 1,213 of record CAYSOI010000048.1, read on the forward strand.
TTCCATCTGGAGTCGGCGCAGGAGGGGGTGGTTGGTGTCGGTGAGTTCGAGCAGGCGGATGTCGGTGACGAATTTGAAGGCGTTTTCCAATATGGGGAGGATGCCGATGACGAGCATCCCGGTTACGACGCTGACTCCGAGGCAGGTCAGGATGTGTATGCCGATGAGTTGCAGGTTGGTTTCGCTGAGCAGGCCGATGAAGAGGGCTAGCAGTGCGTTGATGACACCGGTGGCGATGCTGGCCTGCATCAGTTTGGAGCGTTGGGAAATGTTTCGGCAGAGGTAGATACCGGTCAATGTGGCACAGAAGGAGGCGAGGAAAATTTCAGTGGCCCCTTCCAGCATGAAGGAAAAGAGGATGCTGATGATGAAGGCACTGAGGATGGCGAGGGTGGGCCCGGCAAGTATGGCGATGATGAGTGGAGCAAAGGCGGTGGGAGAGAGGTAGGGGAGGAGGGTGTAGAGGTGCTCCTGGTCCTGGAATTGGGGAAGCTCTACCAGTTGGAGGATGACTCGTATCAGGAGCAGGTTGGCAACGATGGCGAGGGCGGCGAGCCCCAGAGTTCGGTTGCGACCGGATATGCGGAGGTACCCGATTTTGAGGCAGAACCAGATGATGCCGAGCAAGGTGCAGGCAATAAATAATCCACGGAGGAGAATTTTTCGGCTTTGGGTGGCGGTGTATCCTCGTTGGCGTTCCTGTTTGCGGAAGGCATCAATTTTTTCAAAGACTTCTTTGGTGATTTCTTCTCCTGAACTGAGGATGACTTCGTTCTTTTTAACCGAGACCATGACGGGGGGAGTCTTGGCTTCGAGTTGTTGGATTTTGAGTTTGTGAGCGGCTGCGTCGTAGCGGAGGTTGGGTTTAATGGCCGGAGAGAAGAAGGTGATCAGGGGTTCGTGCAGATCAGTAGGGATTTCCTGATCTTTTCGTATCTCGAACTTGAGAGTATCGCGGGCTGCGTTGAGAGTCAGGATGGTTTTTTGTGGGTTTACCGAGTTTCCCTGGTCTTTTTTCTCGGGTAATGTGATGAGGGAGTGGGAATTGAGGTCTTTGGTTGGGTAGAATTCATGTTGCGGGGGGAGAATGGCGTGGGAATGAATTTCATAGAGAACGGTCAGGCAGCGGGAGAAGTATCGTGTACGTTCGTCGGGTGTAGTTTTGAGAAGCAGGTCTTTGAGCTGATTGGTGGGGAGGTGTTCATATTTGGAGGAGGAGAGAACTGCCAGCACGGCTTCAGGCAGTTGGTTTGCTGGTGTCTCTTCCGGTTCAGTTTCTGGAGGAGCGGGAGTTTCTGGCTCTTCGGGAGTCTCTTGTTTCTCGGCTTCCCGTAGTTCGGAGTCGAGGCTGTGTATGGTTTGCTCGAAACTTTCGATGACGTTGGGGATGCGGGTCAGGGTGGGGGGGACCCGCATGCGTAGGCTGGCCCGTTCTTTTTCCGTTTCGATTCGGCTTTCGTAGGTAAAATCAAAGTGAGCGACGATGTTATCGAGGGAGATCTGCCCGATGGCGATGCTGTGAGATCGGGTTGGGGGATTCCAGAAGCAGATGGTGGTGATCAATGCGGCCAGAAAAATGAAGAGGCTGAAGGCGATGAAGCGGCTGGATTCAAAGAAGCTGAGAAACCGTGTTGGCTCGCCTTGTCTTCGGCGAGTTCTTGCTTCAGCTCGCTTTTCGGAGGGCTTTTTTGCTGTGAGGGCCATGGTGAGGCAGGGTTGGAGGTTTCTTTACGGGTTTTGTTCGTAGGCCAATAGGATTTGCTGGACTACGGGGTGTCGCACAACGTCTGATTTTTCAAAGCGGAAGAGTTCGATTTCTGGAATATTCTGGAGGATGCGTACGGCTTCTATGAGGCCGGATTGTTTGGATCTGGGGAGGTCAATTTGAGTGATGTCTCCTGTGACGACCATTTGGCTGTCTTCTCCTAATCGAGTGAGGAACATCATCATTTGTTCATGCGTGGTGTTCTGGGCTTCATCGAGAATGATGAAGGCATTGGTCAACGTGCGGCCCCGCATGTAGGCCAGGGGGGCAATCTCGATTTGCCCGCGGTCGATCAGTTTTTGGGTGTCGGTTTTGCCCAGCATGTCTTCCATGGCATCGTAGAGGGGGCGGAGGTAGGGAAGGATCTTTTCCTGGAGGTCGCCAGGTAGATAGCCGAGGGCTTCTCCGGCTTCTACTGCAGGGCGGGTGAGGATGATTTTGCGGTGATTGCCTTCAAAGAGGGAGTGGATGGCGGAGGCCATGGCGAGGTAGGTTTTACCTGTTCCTGCCGGGCCGACGCCAAAGGTGATGCTGTGGTTGAGAATCGCGGTGAGGTAGAGCTTCTGGTTGAGTGTTTTGGGGACGACGCTCTTGTTGCGGATTTTAAGCTGGAGGGGGGAGTCGAGCAGGGCATTGAGTTGCTCATCTTTGTCATCTTCCAGAAGACTGAGGAGGTACTTGATGTCGGTTTTGCGGATTTTGAGCCCTTGGGCCCGAGCCCGGTCCAGTGCCTGGAAGAGTGTGTATGCTTTGGTGGTATTTTCCGGGGCACCATGGAATTGAATCCAGTTGTCTCTGGTGATGATGTCGATATCGAGGATGTTCTCGACATGGAGCAGGTTTTTTTCGTCCGAACAGTAGAGTTCTGCCAGGGAACGGGCGTCTTGGAAGTGGAGAGCCAGCGGCTCTTTATCAATGGTCTGACTCATTAAGCAGTGGTGAGTTCTTTAGCGGTGGCATGGAGTTTTGCCCACATGCGGTCCATGGATTCGGGGAGTACCCTGGTTTCGGATAATACGGGCATGAAATTGGTGTCGCCGTCCCATCTGGGGACAATGTGGGCATGTAGGTGCTTGGGGATGCCTGCTCCGGCGGCGGGGCCGATGTTGAAGCCGATATTGAAGCCGTGGGGTTGTATGGCTTGCTGTAGGATTTCCTGGCCAAGGATAATGTTGTCCATCAGTTGGACCCGCTCCTGCGAGGTGAGCTCCGGGAGGGTGGGGACTTCCCGGTAGGGGAGGATCAGGAGGTGCCCAGGGTTGTAGGGGTATTTGTTGAGGACGATGTAGGTGAGGGAATCCCGGTAAACGATGTGGACGGCTTTGTCGTCCGGGTTTTTGGGGATTTCGATAAAGGGGTTGTTGTGCCGTGGGGCGGTTTCTTCATCCAGGTCTTTGTTCGCCTGAATGTATTCCATACGCCAATAGGAGTGTAGGTGCTTCATGAGTGGATGCGGGCAGGGGAGCCAGATCAGGAAGGAGAAATTTGGGTGGGTTTTGGGCGTTTAACCTACTGTGCAGGGCGTGGGAATCAGAAGGGAGTCGAGCTGGCTCCTGATTCAGTTCGGGCAAATGCGGGATGTTGCCGGGGTGGGCTGAGTTTCATTGCTGTGGTGATGAGGGAATGAAATTTTGTAGCGTTGATCATGAACCTTGAGAGGTCTTGACGCAACTGCAAATTCTGAGGTTGCCAGAGTGGGTTCTGGTGAATGTTTTTGCACAAATTCAAAATATGCTGACTTGGTACAAGGGATTAACTGTGGAGGTGCGATGGGTGCTGGGGTTGTGGTTAGGGGTGTTGGCACTGGTGTGCCTTGAGCAGTCGCATTGGTGGATGATTCGGGAGGATTACCTTTTTGGTTTTTTGGCTCTCCCGTTTGCTGGATTTGTGCTGAGTGAGCGTTGGGGGAGGATTCAGGAGTTGTTGAGGGGAAGTGGCGATGGGGGACAAAAGGGGGAGGCCCCGAAGGTATGGGATGTGTTGGCAATTGTTGTTTTTATCGGGGCACTCATGGCCGTTTTGCTGGGGGCTTTGATTCGTTGGTCGCAGGGGCATTCCCAGCCGGCTTCGTTTTTGTGGAGCTTTGCTTTTCCTTCGATGGTTTTCAGTACGGTCTGGTTGTTTGCAAAAGCGGAAAATGGGCGACAGCTTACTGGTCCTGACCGTGTGGAGTTGATTGGCTTGTTGGCATTTCCTTCTTTGGTTTGGCTGTTGTCGACGCCGGTTTTGTCCTTCGTGGAGAAGCAGGTGAGTTTGTTTTTGCTGAGGCAGGTGGTGACGGTGGTGTTTACGATATTTGAAGTGTTGGGGTTGTTTGTGGAGCAACGTGGAAATACATTGATTTTGCCCAAAGGTGTTGTGGGGGTTGCGGATGCCTGTTCAGGAATTCGTTCTTTGATGGCGTGTATTTTTGCTGGGTCGTTTTTGGGAGCTGTTTTTTTGGGTAAGTTTTGGAAGAAGCTGTTGTTTGTGGGGTTGGCTTGTGGCTTTGCGTTTCTATTTAATATTGTGCGAAGTTTGTTCCTCACGTTATGGGCTTACCAGAAGGGGGCTGACAGTATCAAGGGGCAGGTGCATGACATTACCGGGTTTGCCGTGCTGGGTTTGACTGGGCTTTGTTTGCTGGGATTGGTGCCTATTGTTGAGGGCCGTTGGATTCGGGATTGATCCAATCCGGGATTTCGGTAGTTTCCCGCGGTTTTTCTCACTATTTATGAAGATACTGTTTGTAGCACCGGAGTTACCTCCTTTTTCCAAAGTCGGTGGGCTTGGGGATGTCGTATATGCCTTATCCAAGGCTTTGATGGAGCAAGGGGAGGACGTAAAGGTGTTTACTCCAAAGTATGGGGGGATTTCTCTGGATTCTTCATGGCAGCCCCATCCGGCGGCGTTGCATATTCATGCTGGAGATGATACCTGTTTCGGGCGTTTGTGGGAAGGTAATCATCCAGACAGCGGTGTGCCCATTGTTTTTCTTGAATATACCGAGTATTTTGATCGGGAAGGTGTTTATGGTCCGCCGGATGGTGGAGAATTTCATGACAATGCCTGGCGCTATGCTTTGTTCAGCCGTGCGGCGGTGGATATGTGCGGACACTTGGATTGGCAACCGGATTTGATTCATTGCCATGACTGGACCACAGGCTTGATCCCTGCCATGGTGGAGAAGGAACGTCGTGCTGGCCACGCTCTTGGAAATGCCGCATCCCTCATCACTTTGCACAATATGAAGCACCAGGGGGCGTTTTCCCACAAACTGGCGGACTATGCCCGAGTTGGGTACGAAGCTCATTGCGATGGGCCGGTGATCAACTTTTTGAAAAATGGGATTTTGCTGGCAGATGGGATTACTACGGTCAGCCCGACTTACGCGAAGGAGATCCAGGAATCTCCGGGGGGATGTGGAATGGAAGGCATCCTTCATGATCGTGAAGACAAGCTTTGGGGAGTTCTGAACGGAGTGGATGTGGATACTTGGAGCCCGGAAACGGATCCGGCGTTACCTTCCAATTATTCTCATGAGAATCTTGCCGGAAAACTGCATTGTAAGTCTTCGCTTCAGCAGGAAATGAATTTGCCGGTACGCCCGGATGTGCCCTTGTTTGGGGTTGTTTCCCGGTTGTTTGAACAAAAAGGGCTGGACTTGCTGGCTGATTGCATGGGTGACTTTTTTCTGAAATGTAACTCTGCCCAAATCGTCATCCTTGGGTCTGGAGACGAGGAATTGGAGGGTCGTTTTTCCCATTACGCTCATACCCATCCTGCTAATTTTTCAGTCGCAACCCGCTTTGACGAAGCCTTGGCCCGAAGGATCTTTGGCGGTTCCGACTTCTTTATCATGCCCAGTCGTTTTGAACCCTGTGGCTTGACCCAAATGTACGCGATGCGCTACGGCACACTCCCGGTCGTCCGTAAAACCGGAGGCTTGGCCGACACTGTTTTCCCCAATGAAAATGGTGGTGGTACCGGAGTGGTCTTTGAAGACCCCTCGGCCTACGCCCTGGCCAATGCCCTGGAAGAAGCCGATTCCATTTTTCATCAGCCCGATACTCTTCAAAAACTTCGCCTCAATGGCATGCTGACCGACTTCAGTTGGCAACACTCCGTAAAAGAATACCAGGGCATTTATCGCAAACTCATCGAAGCCCGCCACGGAGTGGGGATGCATTGAGTGTCTGAGAAAACGTAGCGATGTTGGATGTATGTTGGGCATACATACATCCCGTCAAACATTTGGCTGTTCATTTGGTAGACAAACCGCATGGTTTGGAGCTGATAAACTATGTTTGAGCAGACTTTACAGAATATGGACCAGACGCTGTGGAGGGAGGTGGCTGCGTGATTGAGAAAATTCGTCAGTTATTAGCCGATGGTGAAGGGAGGACGGTTGAATTCAAACAATCGAAAACGGATTTGAATAAGGATCTTTTTGAGTCGGTTTGTGCGTTTCTCAATCGTGATGGCGGGGATCTTTTATTGGGGGTTGAGGATGATGGGACTGTTCTGGGTGTGGAGCGTAACTGTGCCCTGAAAATGAAAGAGGGTTTTGCGACATTGGCCAACAACCCTCAAAAACTCAGTCCTCCGTTTTATCTGAGTTTGCAGGAGGTGGAATATGAGGGGGCTTTGCTGCTGCATGTTTATGTGCCGCCGAGTTCACAGGTGCACCGTAGCAAGAATCGTATCTTTGATCGTAATGAAGATGGAGATCTGGATATCACGGATCAGCAGGAAGCAGTTGCCGAGTTGTATGCCCGGAAACAGAGCACTTACAGCGAAAATCAACTTTATCCATTTGCCCGAATGGAGGACTTGCGGGAGGATTTGATTGCCCGTGCACGGAGACTTGCAGTGAACCGCGACCCGAATCATCCATGGGGAGAGTTAAGCAATGAGGACCTTCTCCAGAGTGCCCAGCTTTGGCAAAGAGATCTGCGTAGTGGGGAGAGCGGCTATACACTTGCGGCAATTCTATTATTTGGAAAAGACGAAACGATTCTTTCGGCAATTCCCCATCATCGCACGGATGCCATTTTGCGTCGTGTGAATGTGGGTCGCTATGATGACCGGGATGACATCCGTACGAATTTGCTGGAGAGCCGGGATCGTTTGTTTGCATTTGGCGAGAAGCATCTGCCAAGTCCTTTTCAACTGGAAGGCAATCAACGGATCAATGTTAGGGATATTTTACTGCGTGAGATCGTGGGGAATTTGCTGATCCACAGGGAGTATTCAGATGCATTTCCTGCGAAGTTCGTCATTGAGAGTGGTCGGCTCTTCTCTGAGAACGGCAACCGCCCGCATGGCCATGGTTTGATTGACCCCAATGCTTTTTCGCCCTTTCCGAAGAACCCTGTAATCGCACGTGTCTTCAAGGAGATTGGCTGGGCGGATGAATTGGGCTCGGGGGTTCGTAATCTTTACAAATACAGCGTTGCCTTCTCAGGACATGAACCTCGGTTGATGGAGGATCACAGATTTCGGTTTGAGTTAGAGATGGAGGTTAGTAAGGAAAGTTCGGTGGCAACTACCCCGAAAACGGGAGAGACTACCCCGAAAACTACCCCGAAAACGG
>CAYSOI010000048.1:8652-15377 GCA_964432425.1 uncultured Opitutales bacterium
GTGGCAACTACCCCGAAAACGGGAGAGACTACCCCGAAAACTACCCCGAAAACGGAAAGTACTACCCCGAAAACGGGAGAGACTACCCCGAAAACGGAAAGTACTACCCCGAAAACGGGCGATACTACTCAGGACAAGGTTCTCAGAATATTGAGCAAGCATCCGGCAACCACCCGGAAGGAGTTGGCAGCGCTATTGGGTATCTCGGTGGATGGTGTCATTTACCATTTAACTAAGCTGAAGCATGCCAGGAAAATCGAGCATATCGGCCCTGCAAAGGGAGGCCATTGGCGAGTTTTGGATGGGGGGATCAGGAAAGAATGCAAAGGTCGGTCGACGTTGACGTGAATGAAGCCGACTTACGGGTAGGGGGAGGACACTATTGGGGCTATGGGCGGGATGCCCTGGGCTGCGCCGGAGAGAAGAATGGTGGAGGGGATGTTGGTTGGCAGAGTCGGAATGGGACCATCTTTAAATAATAAGCAGGGAGCTTATCATGCTTGATCACATTTTCAGCTTAGTCAGTGGCCTGTCTTTGTTGGGCAAGGCGGCTTTCTAGATGCATGTCAGCTGGAAGTTTCTTCTCTTGTTCATTCCTTGACTCTGGTAAAGGCGGAGTGCCAGAGATTTTTATTTTGTGCTACGTGTCGATCTTTGCTTTCGCCAAAACTCCAGCTTTTGAAGGAGAGTTCCTCTTCTCCGTGGGCATTTTTGCCGGATCGGAGGGTGTAGGTGATTTTGCGACCGTAGAGGGTGAAATGGACATTGATGGTTTGTTCACCAATGCCGCCGTTCATGTCCCAGGTTCCTTGGGAGGAGAGGGTTTCGCCATTTTCCACTTTTTTCCATTCCAGTTTTCCGTCGGGAAGGAAGGTGATGTACTCTTTTTCTGTGTAGTTTACCAACTCCATGACTTCAGTATTGTCGCCATTGCCGACTTGTTTCTTTTTGCCGCCGCTGACCCAGGTGCCTGTGGGTGGTTTGGCACAGGAGCTAAGGATGAGCAGCAAGAGGAGGCTGAGTGGAATTTGAAGTCGTTGGAAAAGTTGATTTTTATTCATGAGTTGTGGAAAGTTCTTTTGGGATTCGTGTCGGATTCTTGGCAAACTGAACAAAGGACATCATCCATAAATATCATAAGATTGAAGTCGCTATGACGGTGAAGGTCCATTTTATGATTTTCATCAAAGGAAAGACCCGTTTGGGTCAAACAATCAGTTAAAGGCATGAACATTAGCAAAGCCAAACGTGTCATCAAGGAATATCCGCAGGCTCAAAAACTTCTGGAGAAGTACGAGGGCTGTGGGCAGGCTTGGAAAGAGTATGGGTTTTCCAGCAGTGCGGAATTTATTATTACGCTTCTGGAATTGGAGGACACGCATTCCCGTGCGGCCATTTTGAGGAGATTTCGGGAACGGGTTTCCAAGGGAAAGGGCCGCAGGCGTAATCGTTTGACACCCGTTGTGAAGGAGGACATTCGCCGGAAAGCAGGGGCGGGTGTCGCCCGAAAAGAATTGGCTTCTGCGTATGGTGTCAGCTACCAAACGATTTCCAAGATCATCAAGGAGAGTGATTGACTTCAGGAGCATTCCTGTTTGTTGGAAAAAGCGAATTGGAAATTTTTTTTGAAAAACCCTTGCCAAGGTGGGCTAGTTTCGTTTGATCCCCCACCTTCTCGAATTCGGCGGGCGGCTAGCTCAGTTGGTTAGAGCGACTGGTTTACACCCAGTAGGTCACAGGTTCGAGTCCTGTGCCGCCTACCATTTTTCGCCGATTTGGAGGCCTCCCCCCTTCATTTTTTCCCACGATACATTCCCTTTCGCCATGATGATGCGCCATACAATTTCTGCCTTAGTCGAAAATAAATTCGGCGTATTGGCGAGAGTCGCTGGGATGTTCAGTGGACGGGGTTTTAATATTGATACGCTCAATGTTGGGCCAACTCATGATAAGGCACTTTCCCGGATCACTCTGACCATCATGGGAGATACGCATGCTTTGGACCAAGCGTTGAAGCAATTGAAGAAGTTGATCAATGTGATCGATATTCAGCCTTTTGAGCCAGGAGTCGCCGTGGATCGTGAATTGGTCATGACCAAAGTCGCGGCAGGTCGGGGCCATCGTGCGGAGATTGTGGAGATTTGCAGCATTTTTGATGCGAAGGTGATCAATGTTACGCCGGAAGACATGATTCTGGAGATGACGGGCAATCGCCACAAGGTGAACTCCTTTCTGGATCTTCTCGAACCATTTGAGATTTTGGAAACGGCCCGAACGGGTCGCGTCGCGTTGAATCGCAAGGGCTCGAGCCCTGGATTGCCCAAACCGGCTGAAGACTGATCTGAATTTTTTTACTCACACCTATCTGACAAACCCATGCCAGCTAAAGTATACACACAAGAGGACACGAGCCTCGAACCCCTTTCCGGGAAAACGCTTGCCGTGATCGGCTATGGATCTCAAGGCCATGCACACGCTCAAAGTCTGCGTGACAGCGGATGCAAAGTGATCATTGGTCTCTATCCCGGTAGTAAGTCCCGTGCAGTTGCCGAGGAAGATGGCTTTGAAGTCTTTGACTCCGCTGAAGCGACAGCGAAAGCGGATGTGATCATGATCGGTGTGCCGGACATGCGTCAGGCAGAAGTATTTGAGAATGACATTCTCCCGAATTTGTCCGCCGGAAAGACCATTCTTTTCAGCCACGGTTTTGCAGTACACTTCAACCTGATCAAGGCTCCTGAGGACATCAACGTCGTCATGGTGGCTCCCAAAGGTCCAGGACATGTGGTTCGCCGTCAATATGTGGAAGGTAAAGGCGTGCCAGCTCTCATTGCGGTTGCTCAGGATGCTACGGGAAATGCCAAGGACATTGCTCTGGCTTGGGCCAATGGCGTCGGTGGTGCCCGTGCAGGCGTTCTCGAAACGACTTTTAAAGAAGAAACCGAAACCGATCTTTTCGGAGAGCAGGCTGTTCTTTGTGGCGGTGCTTCCGCTCTGGTGCAGGCTGGTTTTGAAACACTTGTGGAAGCCGGTTATCAGCCGGAAATGGCTTATTTCGAGTGTCTCCATGAGTTGAAGCTGATCGTGGACCTCATGGTGGAATCTGGAATTGCCGGCATGCGTTTCTCCATCTCCGAGACTGCCAAATATGGTGACATCACTCGTGGCCCCCGCGTCATCACTGCTGAAACCAAAGCTGCGATGAAGGAGATTCTCAAGGAAATCCAGGAAGGCAAGTTTGCCCAGGAGTGGGTCGATGAGTACAAGGCTGGACTTCCTGAGTACAAACGCCTTCTTGAGGAAGGTGAAAAGCACCAGATTGAAGAAACCGGTGCCTATCTCCGTGATCTGATGCCTTGGGTCCCCAAGCGCAGCATCAAGGGAGCTCAGGCATCCTACCGCTAAGGCTTAGGCGGGCTGAAGGGTCTGCCAACTTCCATCGTCTTTCATGTCTCCTCTGCGACTAGTTACACGCGGCAGTCGCTTGGCTCTGTTTCAGTCCAATCTGGTGAAGGATACCATTCTGGCTGCACAGTCCGATGTTCAGGTGGCACTACAGATCGTCAAGACGACCGGGGATCGCCAGGGGCATTGGTCTCTGGAGCAACAGGGCGGCACAGGTCTTTTTACCAAGGAACTGGAGCAACGGCTGCTGGAAAAGGAAGCGGATTTGGCGGTACACAGTTCCAAAGATCTGCCTGCGAAGATTGTTGATGGCTTGGAAATCGCCGGGTATTTGCCCCGAGAAGCTCCGCATGATGTTTTGATCTTGCGGGAGGATGTAGATGCCCCGGCCAAGATCGCGACAGGAAGCCCTCGCCGGCGAGAGCAACTGAAGGAGCGTTTCCCGGAGGTCGAATGGATTGAGATGCGTGGAAATGTGGAGACGCGTCTTAATAAGATTCGTGATGGTTATGCAGATGGAACTTTGTTGGCTGCAGCAGGTTTGAATCGTCTGGAGATCCATGAGTGGGAAAACCTGACCTTTCATGCTTTGCCAATTGAGGAGGTCGTGCCGGCTCCCGGCCAAGGTGCGATTGCAGTACAATGTCGGGCTGGTGAAGCTGAAAATTTGCCGGCGTCCATCTTCTGTGATGTCACCCGACGTGCGGTTGATGCAGAGAAAAACCTGATGTCGTACCTCGGCGGAGGTTGTCATTCCTGTATTGGTGCCTACCTCGACCAGGATCATTTGCTGGTATTTCATGAGGACACTCGTCATTATACGTTTCCAGTTACGACTGCGGACGAAGCGGAAATCGCGGAGATTTCTGCTCAATTAAGGAAAGCCGCGGGCTAACCTCCTGACTTATATCATGTCCGATACTACGACTGGAACTGTTCACCTTGTTGGGGCTGGCCCCGGAGCCAAGGATCTTCTGACGCTTCGGGCGGCTGAGTTGCTTTCACATTGTGATGTTCTGGTTTACGACTATCTGGTGAATCCTGAAATTCGCCGGCTCTGCAATCCACATTGTGAGATGATTGATGTGGGGAAAGCTCCCGGTCGGCATTCCATTTCTCAGGAGGACATCATGCAGATCCTCATCGACCGTGCCAAAGCGGGCAAAAATGTGGTGCGGCTCAAAGGTGGAGACCCTTTCATTTTCGGCAGAGGAGGAGAGGAAAAGGAAACCCTGACGGATCACGATATTCCAGTGGTGATTACACCTGGCATTACGGCTGCGTTGGGTTGTGCGGCTCATAATGGGATTCCTCTTACCCATCGGGACTTTAGCTCGAATATTACCTTTCTTACCGGACACGAACGTCCAGACAGAAAAGAACCGGGCACTGACTTTCATGCCTATGCCAAGACCAAGGGCACTCTATGTATTTATATGGGAATCGGCCAGGCTAGCCGGATTTCTCATGACCTGATTGAAGGTGGCCTCCCGGAGGATACGCCGACTGCGATCATTCGTTGGGGAACGTTACCCAAGCAGGAGACTTGGTTGACGAAATTGTCTGAGTTGCCGTCCATCATCGAGAAAAATGAGATCAAAGCTCCGGCCCTTCTCGTCATTGGTGAAGCGGCTAATCATATGGAGCCGGTCGAACCTGTTCATGATCAGCCGCTGCTCGGTAAACGCGTTGTCATTACCAGGGCGCAGAAGCAAGCTGGTACACTGCGGGAAAAGCTGGAAGTCCTGGGAGCTGATGTACTTGAGATTCCTTTAATTCAGATTCAGCCTGACACCGTCAAGGAGCGTATGGCGGAGATTTTTGCGGACATTGCTCAATATGACTGGATCCTTTTTACCAGCAGCAATGGGGTGCGATACTTTTTTGATTATTTTCACAAAGCGTATAAAGACATCCGTTGCCTTGGTCCGATGCAGATTGGTGCGATTGGAAAGGCGACTGCCGAAGAGATTGCCCGGAATCGTCTTCAAATTGATGTCCAGCCGGAAAAGGCACTCTCCGAAGAGCTGACCAAAGCTCTCCTCAAAAAGGAAAATATTGAGAACCTGAAAGTGCTTGTCATTACAGGGAATCGCAACAGTCCCAAGCTGGTGGAAACTCTGATGTTGAAAGGTAAGGCGATTGTGGACCAACTCCAGGTGTACCGCACAGATCTTGCGGACCCGACGGATACCTGGGAGGCTCAAAGTTTCTTAACGGAAGGAGCGGATGCGGTACTCTTTACCTCTTCCTCTACTGTGCTTTCTTACGCTCAACACCTTGCTGAGGATTTGAAGGAGACCGCGAAGTCACCATTGCACCTTTCCATTGGCCCGAAGACTTCAAAGACTTTGGAAGAACAAAACCTGAGCGTATCGGGGCAGGCCGAGGAGTCCAATCTGGATAGCTTGGTGGCTCTTCTTTGCGAAAAATTAGACGCATCATAAATTTTGTAAGAGGTTGATGGGATTCTTCGACCAAGGGGAATGTTTTGTTTTATTCTTATTCCTGATTGGTTAGATCTGTCATCCTTTTGACGCAGAAGTCTGTACCAAAATTGGCATTTGCCAATTATTCTGACGTGTGCCAATGGTTTTATCATTGGATCATCTGAACGGTCCGTAATGCTTCACTCTATTATCGTAACCTACCTTACTATCTCAGAATCCCATGAATTTTTTCAATACCACCATCAAAGTTTGCGGCATCACTCGTGAGGAAGATGCCACGATGTGTCTAAACAATGATGTCCGTTGGATCGGAATGAATATGTATGAGGAGTCCCCTCGGTGCATCACCATGGATAAAGTGAAGGAGCTTTTTAATGTCGTTCCGATCGGGCAAAGAGTTTATGTGGATGTCGCTCCTCCTGTCGGGAAGTTACATGGTTGCCAGGAGGCGGGTTTTGATCGTTTTCAGATTCACTTTGATCCTAAGGCGACTCCTCCGTCCCTAATCGAATCCTGGGCGGATACCGTAACTCCGAAAAAGCTTTGGCTGGCTCCGAGGATTCCTTCCCATACTTCTTTCCCGATGTCGATTTTTCCCTATGCCTGGACCTTTCTAATCGATGGCCATTCTTCCTCTGCCTACGGAGGAACAGGGACTACCGCCAACTGGCGGCATTTCCGGGCACTTTCGACAACACACAAGGATAAAGGCTGGATACTGGCAGGTGGTCTCGGACCAGATAATATCAAAGAAGCTCAGGACGCCAGTTCTGCTCATTTCTATGATTTGAATTCTGGAATCGAAACTGCACCTGGCATCAAGGATGAGGCTTTGCTCATACAGTGCATGGATGCCTTGGATTAATCTAG
>CAYSOI010000049.1:0-15369 GCA_964432425.1 uncultured Opitutales bacterium
AGAAGAAGACCAAGCAAAAGCAGATGGAAAAGTCATCTTCCAGCTCCTCCATCAGCTCCCCCATCGTGATCGACAATGTGGCGGACATCACCATGGAAAACGTCGTCATGAACTTCGACCAGGGAGAAAATGACGTGCAGGTAGGCACGGTGGGTTCCAATCTCGGCAATCTTGGCCTCGGGACCGACATGGGCGGTATGTCCATGAACATCAAAATGCCCAAGCTCATGGGCAGCCGTTGTGATAAGGCCGACCGCATGCGCCGCCTCAAACGCGAAGGCGGTAAGGAAAAAACCGAAGAAGCCGTTGTCAAAGCGCTGCATTGGTTGAAACAAGTGCAGAACCAAGATGGCTCCTGGGGAGGCACGTATGCGCCGTCCATGACAGGCTTGGCCCTGTTGTCCTTTCTGGGGCATTGCGAAAAGCAGGATTCTCCCGACTTTGGAGATACCGTCATCCGGGGCATCAAATACCTGCTTGATAAAAATGAAGCCCAAGCTGGTAAAATGTATTCCCGCAAGCCCAGTTACGAAACCGGCATTTGTGCCTATGCTCTGGGTGAAGCCTATATCGTAACCAAGAATTTCCGCCCCAAGATTCCGGGCATTGACAAAGCCCTGGAGCGGTCCGTCGCTGTCATTGTGGAAAAACAAAAGGCGGATGGCGGATGGGACTACGGTTACTCCACGGCCATGACCAGAGGGAGTGATACCTCAGTAAGTGGCTGGCAGATGCAGGCCTTGAAAGTCGCCAAAATGTCAGGCTTGGAATTCAAGGGGATCGACAAGGCCATGGACAAAGCGATGGAAAACATGATGCGGGTCCGCGGCCCCAAGGGCGGCTTTGGCTATCGGGATCCTCAGGACAAGCTCAGCCTGTCTGGAGTTGGAGTCCTGGCCATGCAGATGTGGGACCCCAAAAAATACAAAGGTGAGATTAAGGAAGGGGTCGAGTTCATCTTGGATTCACACCCTGGCCGCCATGAAAAGCCACACTTTAACAAATATGGATGGTACTATCACACACAGGCTTGCTTTCAAGCCGGCGGCAAAGCGTGGAAAGACTGGAACAACTATTTTCAGGACGAAGTCGTCGATCACCAGAACCCAGATGGTTCCTGGACAGACTGGGGACATCACGGACACGGCCCCGACGCTAACTCCGTGGAAGGCAAAGTCTACACCACCACTCTTTGCGTCCTAATGCTGGAGATCTACTACCGTTACCTCCAGAATACCGGTGATGACAAGTACCGCAAAGGGGCTACCGCTCTGAAGAATTCATAAATCGAGCCCAAAGCCACAGCCATAACCCTCATCGCAGGCTTTATCCTAACCCGGCATAGCCGGAACCAAATGTTGGAGTAATGGAGTATTGGAGTGCTGGGATTTGGGATCTATACACTTGATTCAACACTCCAACAGATAGAATCCTTGTTTTTTATGACAGCATTTGGTGAATAAGTGATGCCCGAAACCATCGCGACCAGATCGCGTGGGAATGCCGTCCTACAAGCAAATGCCTGCTCAAGGTTGGAAGATTCCAAGCTTTACACAGCGGAATTTGCACCTGTAGTATGAATTTGTTTGTGAAGTAGCTGCACCACAAACGCTGCATTCCCTTATTTATCCAACCCCGGCATCATCATGAGTGAAGAAGAATACGATCAGGAACATTACGAAGAATCCGAGGAAACTCAGCATTCTCATATGAACGAAGATGGCAGCTACTTCACCCGGAAGAAACCTGGAGTGGACAAGGCCATGATGGTCTCCTGGGGAATCGCGATGGCTTCCGCGGCATTCATGGTCATCCTGGCGGGTCTCATCGTCATTGCCATCATGGAGGAAGAGGAAGAGCCGATTGAATTTGCCTTGGCTCCGGCCATTGTTTCTGACGAAACCGAAGAGATCGAGAAGAAGACTAAGCAAAAGCAGATGGAAAAGTCATCTTCCAGCTCCTCCATCAGTTCCCCTATCGTGATCGATAATGTGGCCGACATCACGATGGAAAACGTCGTCATGAACTTCGACCAGGGGGAGAATGACGTGCAGGTAGGCACGGTGGGTTCCAATCTCGGCAATCTTGGCTTGGGTACCGACATGGGCGGCATGTCCATGAACATCAAAATGCCCAAGCTCATGGGCAGCCGTTGTGATAAGGCCGACCGCATGCGCCGCCTCAAACGCGAAGGCGGTAAGGAAAAAACCGAAGAAGCCGTTGTCAAAGCGCTGCATTGGTTGAAACAAGTGCAGAACCAAGATGGCTCCTGGGGAGGCACGTATGCGCCGTCCATGACAGGCTTGGCCCTGTTGTCCTTTCTGGGGCATTGCGAAAAGCAGGATTCTCCCGACTTTGGAGATACCGTCATCCGGGGCATCAAATACCTGCTTGATAAAAATGAAGCCCAAGCTGGTAAAATGTATTCCCGCAAGCCCAGTTACGAAACCGGCATTTGTGCCTATGCTCTCGGAGAAGCCTACATCGTAACCAAAAATTTCCGCCCCAAGATTCCGGGCATCGACAAAGCCTTGGAGAGATCTGTTGCGGTAATTGTAGAAAAACAAAAGGCGGATGGCGGATGGGACTACGGATACTCCACAGTCATGACCAAAGGCAGCGACACCTCCGTCAGTGGCTGGCAGATGCAGGCATTGAAAGTCGCCAAAATGTCAGGCCTTGAATTCAAGGGAATCGACAAGGCGATGGATAAAGCCATGGAAAATATGATGCGGGTCCGCGGTCCAAAAGGAGGGTTCGGTTATCGTACTGCACAAGACAAGATCACCCTTTCTGGAGTGGGAGTTCTCGCCATGCAAATGTGGGATCCGAAAAAGTACAAATCGGAAATCAAAGAAGGCGTTGAATTCATCCTGGATTCTCACCCTGGCCGCTATGAAAAGCCACACTTCAACAAATATGGATGGTACTATCACACGCAGGCTTGCTTTCAAGCGGGCGGGAAAGCTTGGCGAGATTGGAACAACTATTTTCAGGATGAAGTCGTGGATCACCAGAATCAGGATGGTTCCTGGACGGATTGGGGACATGCGGGACATGGCCCGGATGCGGCCTCCGTCGAAGGAAAAGTCTACACCACAACCCTTTGCGTTCTGATGCTGGAGATCTACTACCGTTACCTCCAGAATACCGGTGATGACAAGTACCGCAAAGGGGCTACCGCTCTGAAAAATTCCTAGGCGATTCGTCCTGCCCGTCGGTTCTGAGCGATCTGACGGATCCATTTCAGAAATTTTTCTAAGACTCGGCATGGGACTGTGTCTTAGGTTGAACCTGCATATCCGTTTGTAGCTCGACCCAGACCATTTAACCTCCATCTTGCCATAGTCATGAAACGCCTAGCCTACCTCGTTCTCCTCTCCTTGTTCATTCCCTTGATTGGCTTTGTTGCTGAAAATGCAAAGCCCAAGCCCAGACCGGAACTCTGGAAAGAAGTAGATGCCGCGATCAAGAAAGGATTGCCCAAAACCGCAGTCAAACATCTCAAGCCTATCCTCAAAGGGTCGATAGAAGACAAAGCCTATCCTGAAGCCATCCGGGCTCTGGGAAAAAAGATCTCCCTGGAAGGCGTGATCCAAGGCAATCAGCCCCAGGAAAAGATCATCCGCCTGAAGGAAGCGATCAAGGAATCCCCGGAAGACATGCACCCTGTGCTGGAATCCATTCTGGCCAATTGGTACTGGCACTACTTTCAACGAAACCGCTGGCGATTCATGCAGCGAACCGCAACCGCCCAAGCTCCAGGTGAAGATTTTGAAACCTGGGACCTCCCCAGAATTCTCGCAGAAATTGACAAGCAATACCAGAAAGCCCTCAGCCATGCTGATGTTCTGAAAAAGATACCAGTCGCCGAATACGAAATTCTCCTTCAAAAAGGCAATGCTCCCGACTCCTTTCGCCCGACCCTCTACGACTTTATCGCCCACGAAGCCTTGATCTTTTATCAATCCGGGGAACAGGCAGGCTCCAAAGCCCAGGATGATTTTTACATCGAAGTCGAATCCCCCATCTTTGCCACCGCGGAAGCATTCATGGCCTGGAATCCGGAAACCAAAGATAAAGATTCCCTCAAACTTCGCTCGATTCGCCTCTATCAGGACCTACTCAAATTTCACCGAAAAGACGAAGATCCCTCCGCCTTTATCGACACCGATCTGCACCGCCTCAACTTCGGCTACAACTCCGCCAAGGGAGATGGGAAAAATGATCACTACATCAAGGCTCTGGAAGGCTTGGTTGAAAAATGGGCGGATCACCGGATCTCAGCCCGGGCACTCCACCGATGGGCCAAAGTTATCCATCAGGAAGGCGATTATGTTTTGGCTAGAAAACTGGCCTTGAGAGGCACCAATGCTTTCCCCAACACCCCAGGAGGCAATCGCTGCTACAACCTCGTGCAAAGCATTGAAGCCAAGAGTTTTCATCCTCAGGTCGAACGGGTTTGGAGTGATCCCTGGCCCGTCATCACCATGCGTTACCGGAACATCGACCAAATGCACTTCCGGGCCATCAAAGCCAATTGGCTCAACGAAATCAAACGCATGGGAAGATTGCCCAATAATTACCTCAAGGATGCTGAAAAAAAGCGAGTCATTGGCATGAATGCAACAAAAGCCTGGTCGGAAAAACTCAAGCCCACCCCGGACTATCAGGAAGAACTCGCCAAAATGGATGCCCCCAGAGACTTGGAGCCTGGCTTTTACTATCTCCTCGCCAGTTCCAACAAAAACTTCTCCGGCAGTGACAATGTTGTCTACTGGACCAGCTTCTGGGTCAGCGACCTTTCCCTGATCACTCGAAAACAGCATGGCAAAGGATACATCGAAGGCTTGGTTCTCAAAGCCCAAACCGGGGACCCGATTGATCGAGTAAAAATCCACTCCTACCATCGCCGGGGCAACAAATGGCAAGATGGCCCCGTTACCTTTACCGACAAAAATGGTTTCTTCCGCTTCAACTCACTCAATGACCGCAATCACCACGTCTTTCTTGCCGTTCACAATGAGGACAAAGTCAGCTCCGGCAACGAACACTGGGCCTACAAATACAATCACCAACCCAAACCCTACGAGAGAACGATCTTCTTCTCCGACCGTTCCCTTTATCGCCCCGGACAGACCATTCAGTTCAAAGGCATCTGCATCAACGTAGACCAGCAACGCGACAACTACAAAGTCATCCCCAATCGCACTCTCACCATCGAACTCCGCGACAGAAATAACCAAAAGGCCGAACAGATCCAGGTCAGGACCAACGACTATGGCTCTTTTTCCGGCAGTTTCACCGCTCCCCGCGACCGCCTCACCGGGCAAATGAGACTGTACTGCTCCAAACCCCGCGGTAATGTCTACTTCAACGTCGAAGAATACAAGCGACCCAAATTCGAAGTCACTCTGGAAGGTCCAGATAAACCGGCAAAACTGGGCAAAAAAGTGACCCTGACCGGCAAAGCCACCTCCTACACCGGAGCCGCCGTCAATGATGGCAAAGTGAAATTTCGGGTCGTTCGCCAAGTTCGTTATCCGTACTGGTGGAGCTGGCGCTACTGGTGGCGACCACAAAACACCAACCAGCAGGAAATCAAACATGGCTCGGTCCAGACTGAGGCAGACGGCACCTTCAAGATCTCTTTCATCGCCAAACCGGATCCATCCGTCTCCCTGAAAGACGAGCCCACCTTTAGCTACACCATCTACGCCGATGTGACCGACTCCACCGGCGAAACCCGCTCCGCCCAGAAATACATCTGGATCGGCAGTATTGCCTTGAACGCCTCGGTCTCTGCGGATGCCTGGCAAACCATAGACAATCCGGTTGAAGTCAAAGTACGCACGACAGACTCTTCGGGACAAAAGCTATCCGCCAAGGGCAAACTCACCATTTATCGGGTCATTGAGCCCCGAAGCCCTCATCGACCATCCATGGGGGGCTACACCTTACCATCCAGACGCGGCAAACGTGCCCCACTCTACCAACCTGCCCCCAACCCTGCCGACACCCGGCTATGGGAAACGGGAGAACAAATGGAAAGCCACACCATAGAAACCGATGAGGAAGGGAACGCCTCCGCCAAATTCGAACTCGGGCAAGGCCTCTACCGTGCCATCTTTGAGAGCAAAGACAAGTACGGTAAGGAAGTGCAAAGCCGGTACGACCTCAGAGTTCTGGATCCGAAATCCGACAAATACCGCATCAAAGACCCCTTCCACTATGCCGCTCCCAAAGCCTCTCTGGAGCCTGGAGAAGAATTTTTCGGCATCTGGGGTTCCGGTTACGAAACTGCCAGAGCCTTTATCGAAATCGAGCACCGCGGCAAAATCCTCCAGAAATACTGGACAGAGCATGGCGTCACTCAGACCCAGATCCGTCAAAAAATTACAGAACCCATGCGGGGCGGACTCACACTCCGCATC
The DNA here is from genome assembly GCA_964432425.1 of uncultured Opitutales bacterium. Lineage (GTDB taxonomy): Bacteria > Verrucomicrobiota > Verrucomicrobiia > Opitutales > JABJCN01 > JAYPDO01. The sequence goes on from CAYSOI010000049.1 coordinate 6,435, forward strand.
ACCATGGTGCGGGACAATCGCCTCCACACCCGCCAGCAACAGATCCATGTCCCCTGGTCCAACAAAAACCTCAAAATCAAATGGGAACACTTCACCAACAAACTGGAACCCGCCAAGAAAGAAACCTGGACCGCCATCATTGAGGGGAAAGACGCAAAGAAAGCCGCCGCAGAAATGGTCGCCACCCTTTATGATGCCTCCCTGGATGCCTACAAAAACCATTCCTGGCAAAACCACTTCCATGTATTCCGGCACAGTCACACTCACCTACAAATTCAATTCGAAAACCGACTCAACGGATTCAATCACCTCACGGGCAGCTGGAGAACCAGCAGCCGGGATACCTCTTTGGAATACAGAAAATTCGAACATGAAATCACAGCCAACCTTTGGGGCTATCAATACTACTATCGAGACGGCAAAATGGGGAATCAACGACGTGCTCAATCCGCCAAAAACGGTATCTTAAAGATGCATTCTGCAGCAGCAACGCCCGCACAGCCGGTAGCAATCGCCGAGGGGCTGGCAATAGATTCAGTCGCCAGTAGGCAGCTCGGTCAACTCGAAGCAAAAGGCAAACGTCTAAATGGCCGGGATGCTCTTCCGGCCTCTTCTGACAAACTACAAACCGGGCAGGCAGGAACATCCCAAGGTCCAGACCTCAGCAAAGTGACGGCCCGCACCAACTTGAATGAAACCGCCTTCTTCTTCCCGCACCTGGTGTCCAACAAGGAGGGAGTCGTCCGCATGGAATTTTCCATGCCGGAAGCCCTGACCAAGTGGAAATTCATGGGCTTTGCTCATGATGCGGACCTCCGGGCAGGATTCCTGACCGACACCATGGTGACCGCAAAGGATCTCATGGTACGCCCCAATCCCCCCCGCTTCCTCCGCGAAGGCGATATTCTGGAGTTCACCGTCAAAGTGACCAATCAATCCAACGCCCGCCAAACCGGCAAAGTTCGCCTCACCTTTGCTGATGCACGTACCGAAAAATCTAAGGATAATGCACTGGGTAACCTGGCTCCGGAGCAAGACTTCAATGTCCCCGCCAAAGAATCCCGCACCTACTCCTGGAAGATCGAAGTCCCCGACGACATGGATTTCCTCACCTACAAAGCCGTCGCCGCCACAAACCGGTTGTCGGACGGGGAAGCGGGAAACATTCCCGTCCTCTCCCGCAGGATCTACGTGACCGAATCCATGGCCCTCCCAATCCGCGGAGCCAAAACCAAAAAGTTCCGCTTCGACAAACTGATTGCTTCCGGAAAGTCCGGCACACTGCGCCACAAAGGCTACACCGTGCAAATGGTCTCCCAACCCGCATGGTACGCTGTCATGGCACTCCCCTACCTCATGGAGTTTCCACACGAATGCACCGAGCAGACATTCAACCGCTACTACGCCAACCTTCTCGGGCAATCCATTGCCAAGTCCGACCCCAAAATCCGCCGCATTTTTGATCTCTGGAAAGGCACCGAAGCCCTCGACTCTCCCCTGGAGAAAAACGAAGATCTCAAATCCGTGGCATTGCTGGAAACCCCATGGGTCCGCCAGGCAAAGAATGAAAGCCAAGCCCGCAGAAACGTTGGTATCCTCTTTGATGACAACCGTCTGACTTCAGAATCCCAAAGAGCCTTCACCAAACTGAAGCAAATGCAGCTCGGCGATGGTTCCTGGCCCTGGTTCCCCGGAGGTCGTGGCAACAATTACGTCACTCTCTACATCACCACCGGTTTTGCCCGGCTTCGCCATCTGGATGTCGACACTGACATCTCTCTGGGAGTGAAAGCACTCAACCGCCTCGATCGCTGGATGGACAAAAGATACCACGACATTCTCCGCTCCGGGAATGCCCATCTCAACCACCTTTCGCCCACCATCGCCATGTACCTCTACTGCCGCAGCTTCTATCTGGAAGACAAACCTGTCCCGGATTTTGCCAAAGATGCCGTCGATTACTTCATCGGGCAGACCAAGAAATACTGGGTCGAAGTCCCCAACCGCCAGTCTCAGGGCCACCTTGCCCTGGCCATGCACCGATTGGATGAAAAGAAAACCGCCAAGGACATCATGCGTTCCATCAAACAACGCTCCGTTACCGATCAGGAGCTGGGCCGCTTCTGGAGAGATACTGAAATGTCCCACTGGTGGTACCGGGCCCCAATTGAGACACAAGCCCTCATGATCGAAGCCTTTGACGAAGTCATGGGTGATGAAAAAGCGGTGGAGGATTGCCGGGTCTGGCTCCTGAAACAAAAGCAAACCCAGGACTGGAAAACCACCAAAGCCACCGCTGATGCCATTTACGGGCTCCTGCTCCGAGGTAAAAACCTGCTGGGTTCTGACGCCCTCGTGGAAGTCGCGGTAGGCGGACATGCCATCAAACCTGAAAAAGTCGAAGCCGGAACTGGCTTCTACGAAAAACGCTTCGATGGATCGGAAGTCGAGGCCAACTTCGGCAAGATCACTCTCAAGAAAGTTGATGAAGGCGTCTCCTGGGGCTCCGTTCACTGGCAATACATGGAAGACATCGGGAAAATCACCGTCCATGAAGGCAAAGAGTTAAAACTCACAAAATCCATCTACCTCAAAAAGCACACCAAAGAAGGCCCTAAACTCTTCCCGGCCAACGGAAAAGCTAAAGTCGGTGACGAACTCGTGGTCCGCATCGAACTGCGTGCCGACCGTGACATGGAATACCTCCACATGAAAGACCATCGCCCCAGTGGCTCCGAACCCGTCAATGTCCTCTCCCGCTACAAATACCAGGACGGCCTCGGCTACTACGAAGCCACCAAAGATACCGCCACGCACTTCTACATCGACTACCTCCCCAAGGGCACCTACGTCTTCGAGTACTCCCTTCGCATCCAACACCGCGGCCAATACCAGACCGGCATGACCAACATCCAGTGCATGTACGCCCCGGAATTCAACTCCCACAGCCAGAGCTTTGCTTTGAAGGTGGAGTAACGTGGCACAGGATTCCAGCTTGCGTTTCAAAATTTTCGCAAGCTGGAAGCTTACGCCACGACCGCAAACCACCTTGACAATTAATTCAAGTGGGGCTTTGCATAATGGGCAGTTATTTATCTGCACAGATCACCTTATGCCCTCCACGGAAAAACCCGTTGATCCCTCCCTGGATCCTGAACTGGATTATTCACCCGTGTTCCATCTTCTGTTGAAACACCATGGGATTGATTTCACATTTTATCGTCGCAGCACCATTGGGAGACGGATTGAGCGACGAGCCACACTGAACAATACCAGCACTCCAGCGGAGTACATGGAGAAGCTGGAGGAGAACCCGGAAGAACTGGAACTCCTTTACAAGGATCTGCTGATTGGAGTGACTGAATTTTTTCGGGATAAGGAAGCGATCGACACGTTGGCGGCTATGGCTGTACCTGGAATCCTGGAAAAAAAGGAACCGGAGGAGGAAATCCGGATCTGGGTGGCAGGGTGTGCCACCGGGGAGGAAGCTTACACCATCGCCATCGCGTTGATGGAACAAATCGACCAACTTCCAGAGCCCCGCAATTTCAAAGTCTTTGCGACGGATGTCCACCAGCACTCCCTGGATGTCGCCAGTGCCGGAGTTTACTCCAGCAAACAATTGGAGAAACTGGGAGAAGAACTCCGGGAAAAGTATTTTACCCATTGCATGGAAGGCTGGCGGGCCAACAAGCACCTGCGCCACAAACTCGTCTTTGCCAAACATGACCTGCTCCGGGATGCCCCGTTTACCAAGATGGACCTCTTGGTCTGCCGCAATGTCCTCATCTATTTTGAGCCCAAAGCCCAGGACCGGGTTCTGGAAACCTTCCAATATGCATTAGCCACCGACGGAATCCTCTTCCTCGGGCCCAGTGAAAATGTTGGGCAATACGCCTCCAATTTCGTGACTCTGGATTCCCGATGGAAAATTTTCTGTAAACATAAGGATTCTGTCCCAACCTTGCCTCCCCGCCTGGCAGGAACTTCTTTTCCAACCTATACGAATCCTGCCCGGTGGCTTCCGGTCTCTCTCCCCTCAATGTCCGGCCCAAGTCCCCGGCTCATGCAAGCCTATGACCAATTGCTGGAAGAACACATGCCTCCGGGCATCCTGCTGAATGAGTTGTTTGAAATCGTGCACATTTTCGGAGATGCCGGACGGTATCTCTCTCAACCCGCAGGACGTCAAAGTAATCAAATTCTGGCCAGAATTGACAAAGCTCTTCAGGCCGCAACCACGGCTGCACTCCAAAAGGTATCCCAGGAGCATGCCCCGGCTATTTATGATGGACTGCCTTTCGAGTCTGAAGGAGAGACCCTTCATGTACGGCTCGGAATCAAGCCGATGTTCGATCAGGATGCCGAGTCCGCTTTCTACCTTCTGACCCTGGATTCACGGCAAAGTGAGAACGGCAAAAGCCCAGGGGATGGAGTCATCGTCACACATTTTGATAATAATGACGCCACCAATGAGCAAATCAAGACACTGGAAGCGGAACTCCATTACACCCGGGAGCACCTGCAAACCACGGTCGAGGAACTCCAGTCTTCCAATGAAGAGCTCCAGTCCACCAATGAGGAACTGGTCGCCTCCAACGAGGAACTCCATACCGTCAACTCGGAGTACGAACAAAAAATCTCGGAGATGACGCAACTGACGGAAGACATGGACAACCTTCTGGCCAGCACGGAAATTGGCGTCATCTATCTGGACCGGGACATGCATATCCGCCATTTTACACCGACTGTGGCCGACTTCTTCCACTTGATCGACCGCGATATCGGACGCCCGATTGCCCACATCACTGGCCAAATCCCCTATGAGAATTTGGCCCCTGCGGCAGAAAAAGTATTGAGCACTCAAGAAATGCTGGAGAGAGAAGTCTCTTCTCCGGAAGGAAAACCCTTTCTCATGCGGATCCTTCCCTATCGAACGGGGTCGCAATCAGTGGACGGCATCATCATTGCCTTTATCGATATTGACCAGCTCAAGTCCACCGAACTGGAACTGCGGGAAACCGCACGCAAGCTCAATGAAACCAACGAGGAACTCTCCGTTTTCAATAAGATGACCGTTGGCCGTGAACTGGCCATGATCGAATTAAAAAAAGAAATCAATGATCTGTTAAACGCTTCTGGAAAACCGCCCAAATACGACATCCCCGATTAAACACACTCCTGGACACAATCATAATCCCAACCAGCCCTTCTCCATCCATGCCCGAAGGAAAACCTCACTATCTGCAAGAGGAACTGTATGAACGCATACAGTCCAACCCTGAACTTTTTAACTTCCTGCGGGAAGCATCGCTGGACGGTTTATGGTATTGGGATTTGGAATCCCCGGAAAATGAGTGGATGGATGATCGGTTCTGGGAAATCCTGGGTGTCGATCCAGCGACCAAGAAACAGAAGACCTCCGAATGGCAGGATTTGATCCACCCGGAAGATCTTGAGCTCGCCATCCAGAACTTCAACCAACACTGCGAAGACCCCTCCTTCCCCTACGACCAAATTGTCCGCTACAAACATCAGGATGGCTCCACCGTCTGGGTTCGATGCAGAGGGATCGCCATCCGCAATCAGGAAGGTAAACCCGTACGAATGCTCGGGGCACACAATGAGCTTACAGAGCTCAAACAGAAGGAACTGGAACTTCTCAAGGCCAATCAGATAGCCGACAAAGATTTCAGTGCTATCTGGGAGGACTCCCCCGTCATGCACGTACACGTAGACCCGGAAACTGCTGTGGTGCAAAAGTGCAACTGGAACGTAGTGAAACGCCTGGGGTACTCATCCAAGGAGGATATTGAGGGGAAACCCGTTTTGGAAGTCTACCATCAGGATTGCATTGAAGAAGCTGAAAAAGCCTTCCAATCTTTTTCCCAAACCGGGAAAGTGGAACATGCAGAGTTGCTCTTAAAAACCAAAGAGGGTCAACCTGTGCCGGTTATTCTCAATGTAACCTCCATCAAGGATGAAGAAGGCAGGACATTGCACAGTTCCTCTACCTGGGTGGAGATCACGGAGCTACGCAAAACTCAGGAATCGGAGCGGTTTTCCAGCTTCGCCCTGGAGCATGCGGCCGTTTCTTTCTACCTGGTGGCCCCAGATGCCCGAATCCTCAGAGTCAACAAAGCCACCTGCGAAAATACTGGATTCAGCAAAGAGGAATTGGAGTCCTGGACTATACACGACATCAATCCGGATTTCCCCAAGGAAGCCTGGGCTCCACACTGGGAAGAACTCAGGCAAAAAGGCTTCCTCCGATTTGAATCCAGAATCCTCAAAAAGGACGGCACCACCTACGCGGCCGAAATAGAAACCAATTACGTCGAATTCGAAGGGAAGGCTTATAATTTTGCATTTGTTCGGGACATCACGGAACTCAAAGAAGCCCAGCAATCCCAGAGGTTGATGGACTTTGCAGTAAAACATGCCACCGTCGCCTTCTTCATGATCGATCCGGAGGCCAATCTGCTTCAGGTAAATGAATATACCAGTGAGCAAACTGGGTGGAGCGAAGACGAATTACTGGGCATGACCGTGTTCGACGTAGATCCGGAATTCCCAAGGGAAGCCTGGCCGGAACATTGGGCAGAACTCAAAGAAAAAAAATTCCTCCGCTTCGAATCGACACAAAGAAGGAAAGATGGAACCACCTTCCCCACTGAAATTGAAACCAACTTCGTAGAATTCGAAGGGAAGGCCTACAATTTCGCTTTCGTCCGGGATATCACAGATCGCAAGGAACGGATCCGCCAAAGAGATCTCACCGAAGCCAAACTGGAAGCCTTGGTGGAAGAACGCACCAAAGATCTCGTTGCCCAACGCCGGGCAGCTCTGAATCTTGCCATGGATGCAGAAGCCGCTCTGAAGAGGGCTGAAGCCGCAGAAAAGAAACTGGCCCCGATAGCGTCGAAGCTGGCACTGCCACGTAAAGGGATTTCCACTTCGGCGGCTCCCTTCCATTTGGATAGATTAACCTTAAAAGACGTCATGATGTGCGGCGGAATGATCCGCGGCACAAGCCAGCATTACCAATCCCTGGAGTCCTATCTCGAATCGATCCCAAGGTTTTTCCTCGATAATTTTTTCACAGAAGATGACCAGCCGGCATTTGGACTCATCCAAGTTCACTTATGTAAACCGTTTTCCCAGCTGACCACGGAGCAACAGGAATCTGCCCAGGCGAAAATGCCAGGAATCCTCGACGACACAGCATGCCTGGTCCTCCAGTCCTCTTCCTCTAGAATCCCAGGTTCAGAAAGCATCCGCCCGTTCAAACAAGTATGGCCTGCCAAAGACCTGGGCATCCATAAAACCGCCCCCCACCTCGGGAACATGCTTTTTCAGTTTGGTGAGGGTATTGGGCAAATAGATCATGAAGGAGCCATTAACCAACATGGTGGAATTGCCGCACTTCATGTAAAAAAGAAGGATTCTCCAAATTGGCCAGAAGCCAGGTTGGACGAACTCCCGACCCACCACGTGCAGAATATTCTTTCCTTCGGACAAAGGCTCTCGGAGGAAAAGTGTTTCATTCTTACCGCATTCAGTAATGCCCAGGTAAGTGTGGAGGATGCATCCCGCTTTGCCTACCTGGCCCACAGTGTTCGCTTGGGGATCCTGCAATTCCTGGGAGGTAAGAATTCCACCCAGAACCAAATCCAGGCCGTGGATGCTCTCCTGGCAGGGCACGAAGCCTTTGCCACAGATCAGGAAGAACACCTTCGGGAAACCATGTCTGCGCTGACCAAGGCAAACAACGAACTGCAACACAGCAATGAAGAGCTGGACAAATTTGCCTTCGCCGCTTCTCACGACCTGAAGTCTCCCCTCTTTGCCATCCAGAATTTGATCTACATGATTGAAGAGGATGTGGGGGATGTCTTACCGGAAGAAGGCTGGCACTTATTTAACAAGGTGAAGAAGAGATTGGGGCAGATGGAGGAATTGTTGCAATCCATGCTCCAGTATTCCCGGGTTGGCCTGGTGGAGGATTCCCCGGAAGAGCAGGATATCAATGAATTGCTACAATCGATCATCAGCCTGTTGGACCCACCCCCAGGGACAACGGTTGAGATCCAACCCAACCTGCCGAAACTCAAGGCACCCAGAGGAGCCTTACTCCGTGTATTTTCCAACCTGCTGAGCAATGCCATCAAGCATGGAGGAAAGGAGGAATTGACCATCCGTGTCACTTACCAGGACAACGAAAAGGAACATTCGTTTACCATCGCTGATGACGGGATCGGCATTGCTGAAAAGCACCACGCCCGTGTCTTTCATCTTTTCAAAACCCTGGAGCCCAAAGCCTCCAAATCCTCAAGTGGCATGGGCCTCTCTCTGGTCAAGAAAACCATCGAACATTACGGCGGAAAGATCAGGATCGACTCCACTCCAGGTTCGGGAACTTACTTTACCGTCACTTGGCCCAAATAGAGATCGGAGCTAACCCGCCAAGAGGTTTGACTAGAAGCTGAAGAAAGGACAACTATTGGTTGCTGTAGCTCCAAAATATGGCAGACTCTCCTGAACCAACCCAAACTCCCAGCCCCCTTCGTCTGGAAAATCAGCATTTCCGGGAATTCATGGACAACAGCCCATTGCTGGCTTGGATCAAGGATGAAAACCTGGGCTGGCAGTACATGAATGCCTCCTTTGAAAAACACCGGGGGATCAAGGAAGGCGAAGCCCTTGGAAAGACTTATGAGGAGATTCTACCGGGGGAATTTGCACAGAGGACCCACATTGTGGACTGCAAGGTGAGGGAGCAGCAAAAAGCAATTGAGCAAATCGAAGAACATCCGGATGCCAGTGGGAAACTCCATAAGTGGCTGGTGACGAGGTTTCCAATCGATGGACCGGATGGAGAAGTCTGGATTGCAGGGACCGCCTTTGATATTTCGGATCGAGCTGAGCTGGAATC
>CAYSOI010000050.1:0-1241 GCA_964432425.1 uncultured Opitutales bacterium
ATTTCCTTTCTTTTGATCCAACCAGGATTGAAGTTGGATGGCAGAAAATTGGATGGGTCTGAAAAGCTCCGACACCTCCTGCTCGGTCGTCACTTTGGAAGATATATTTGTTGTGGTATCCTTACTTTCTAAAGATTGGAGAGAGTCTGCCTTCATGGAGTCACCTTTGGTCTTTGTTTCCAAAGATTGTGGTTGTTGAGATGAGCCTCCAATTTCCTTACCAGAATCTACGTCTTGCCTTTTTAGCAATGTGTATACCAACAAGCTCAAAACGACTGAATAGACAAGAAGGCGGATTTGATTCCCTCTCCCAATAGGCTTCATTGGATTGATACTTTCAAAGTGGAATGGATAGAGAGAATCTGGAATCGACGCATCATGAATGATCTATGGATGTGCTCATTACCAAACGTCGGGAAAACTCGCCAGTACACTGGATCTTCAACCACCAGGCATCTTCTTGAATGAGAGAGGGTGCTTTGGTCGGCCACTCGATGGCCATGCACCAGGGTGGTTCCAGGAAGTCTTCGATGAGGAGTGATTCAGCTTCGGCGTCTGAATTGAGGCGGTAGGCGTCGAGATGGAGAAGGTTTCGGCGGGGTCCGGAGTAGGTGAAGTAGAGGTTGTAGGTGGGGCTGAGAATGGGTTGGTCGATGCCCCATGCACGGGCCATGCCTTTGAGAAAGGTGGTTTTGCCGGCACCGAGGTCGCCTTCGAGGGCGAGGACGTGGTTTTCCGGAAAGATTTTGGCGAGGGCTCGGGCAATGTTGAGGGTTTCTTCCTCGGAGGAAGTTTCAATTCCTTCGCTTAAACGATCCAACAATGCCTTACCCTTGGAAGTGCTCATAACCGGGATGGTAGAATTCGAGGGGTTTGCCCGAGGCAATGTCGATCAATGTGCCCTGGCCACGGGTATTGCGGATGTGCCCGATCTTCTGGCAGGGTGTGGCAAAGGGCCAGCCCTGTAGTTCGGCTCCGGGTGCCAAAGTGAAAAGCAGTTCATAATCTTCGCCGTCACAAAAGGCTTGTTCGATGGTTTCGGCATTCTGGTCGAGAGGAATGTTGTCCAGTTCCAGATTAGCCTGGGCTCCATGTGGGATGAGTTGGAGTAGGTCTTTGGCCAAGCCGTCACTGACGTCGATCATGGAGCAAAGGTTGTCCTGTTGGGCCAGCCATTGTCCTTCTGCCAGGCGGGGCAAAAAGTGCAGATGTTTGCCGCGAAGTGAGCCGCCGAGGGCACC
>CAYSOI010000050.1:1341-2466 GCA_964432425.1 uncultured Opitutales bacterium
GTGGTCAGCAACACCCGTTCACCCGGCGGAGGTGTCCAGACAGCACAATCGTCGCCAATACCTTCGGGGGAAGCCGGGGAGTTCTCACCAAGGACTTCCCGGATGCTTTCGATCAGTGCAATTTCTCCGAATTCCCGAATGGCTGTTCTGGAATCAGTAAAAGGGGAAAACACCTCCACTTCTTCTGAGGGGCTATTCGCTTCGTCCGTCATTGCATTTCAGGAGGCATCATTGGAGATAAAAGGATCAGGACAATATTGAAGGCGTTGAACATGGCGTGAAACGCGATGGGGGCGGCCAGACTACCGGTAATCTGGTAACATCGGGTAAACAATATACCCAGAATGAGTAGCGGCACAAAACTGACATAATTAAAATGAATGGCGGCAAACAAGCCGGCATTCAAAAAGCAGGCAAAACCGGTACTCATCTTCGTCTGAAAAAAGCGGTAGAGAAAACCACGGAACAGGATTTCTTCAGCAACCGGAGCCAGGATCACCGCACCAAAAGTAATGGCAAAGAACTTGAGAGGCTCGTCTTCAAGGGTTTGCAGCAGTAGCTTGACCGGTTGTTGCTGTTCGATCTCCACCCCCAAAGTGACCAGGACCCCTTGGGCAACAACAGTGGCGCCCCAGATCAGGGGGAGGAATTTGATGAATGTGAAGAAGGAATACACCACGGCAGAGACGGCGGACTGCGCATTGGCTCGGTTAAAAGGTGTGCCGTAAAGCGAAGGGAGTTTTTTTCTTAAGTAGAGGACAATGCCGATCAAGGCTCCCTGCATGGTGAAGGTGGCAAGGATGGTGTGCTCAATGTCTCCAAACCCTGCCGCGTCCTTCAGCCGGGCAAGTCCCAACTGCAGGATGTAGATGCCGAGAAAACAAAGGGTCAGGAGCATTCCCATGTCCAGCCAACTCATATTGGTCATCCCCCATTGTTGAACGGGGGATTCCGGAGCTTTGGCCGGGAGACGTGCCACCCACAGAAAGATGCAGGCCGCACAAATCAAACTAAAGCCTACAAAGAGCCAGAAGCTGGGTGGCTCGGAAATCACTTTGGCAAGTAGGTAGGGCAAGCTCAGGAGTCCAGAATGGTATTGTTTTCAAAGACTTTTTTACCGTTGAC
>CAYSOI010000050.1:2566-11924 GCA_964432425.1 uncultured Opitutales bacterium
GGCAAGCTCAGGAGTCCAGAATGGTATTGTTTTCAAAGACTTTTTTACCGTTGACAAACGTGGAGAGGATGCGGCCCTGCAACTCCTTCCCGAGCCATGGTGAATTGGTGGAGCGGCCATGTAGGGTGTCGCGGCTGACAGTCCATTTTTCATCTGGATCAAAGATGCAAATGTCGGCGGGAACGCCATCCGACAATGTGCCGGAGGTGAGATCGAGAACTTTTGCGGGCTTGTGGGTCAACCAGGCAATGATGTCGCTCAAGCTGGCTTTGTTGGTGCGATAAAGTACATCGAGGCAGACGGCGAGGCAGGTTTCGAGGCCGATGATGCCGAAGGGTGCTTGGTCGAGTTCGACATCTTTTTCATAGTCGGTGTGCGGGGCATGATCGGTGGCAATGATGTCGAGTGCCCCATCCAGAAGTCCTTCGATGACAGCCTGACGGTCCGCTTCAGTTCGAAGAGGTGGGTTCATTTTGAAGTTGGCATCGTAGGCGGCGAGGCATTCGTCGGTCAGTGCCATGTGATGTGGCATGGCTTCACCGGTCACGTTGACGCCTTCCTTTTTGGCCTGGCGAAGGAGTTCGACGGAGCCTGCGGAACTGATGTGCTGCATGTGAATGTGGGCACCGGTAAGGCGGGAAAGAATGATGTTGCGGGAGACAATGAGGTCTTCGGCGGCAGCGGGCCAACCGGTCAAACCGAGTCGCACGGATACTTCACCTTCGTTCATGACTGAACCACGGGTAAGGCTGACATCCTGACAATGGTCCATGACAGAGAGCCCAAACATGTGGCAATATTCGAGAGCCTTCCGCATAAGCTGGTTGTCCTGCACGCACAACCCATCATCGGTGATGGCAATGGCTCCGGCATTCTTGAGCGAACCAATGGGGGCAAGGTTCTCCCCTTTCATTCCGATGGTGATGCAGCCGGTGGGAAAGACGTTGACCAAAGCATTCCGGGCAATGCTGTCCTGAATGAGCTGGATGGTGCCGGCATTGTCACAAACCGGGCTGGTGTTGGGCATGCAGACGCAGGTGGTAAAGCCTCCTGCGGCAGCGGCCCGTGTTCCGGTGCGGATGTCTTCCTTGTGCGTCTGGCCGGGTTCACGGAAGTGCACATGGATGTCGACCAGCCCCGGAGCCACGATCTTTCCGGATGCGTCCATGACTTCAGCCTGGTCCTTCTGCTCCTGGGAGAGGGTGGCCACAATGCGGCCGTCCACGGAGAAGATATCCCGGACTTCGTCAATGTTGTTGGCCGGGTCGATGACACGGCCTCCTTTGATATGGAGAGTACTCATTATTCAAAATTTTCAGGATTCTGCTGCTGAGATCGAAAGTCCTGGTAAATGGCGTCGCGGGCATTCATGCAAAGGTACAAGACGGCCATCCGGACGGCGATGCCATTGGTGACCTGCTGCAGAATGACGGATTGCTCCGAGTCCGCTAATTCGGAATCAATTTCCACACCGCGATTGATGGGGCCGGGGTGCATGATGATCGCATTGGGTTTGAGCCAGGAAGCTCGTTCCTTGTTGAGGCCAAACATGCGGGTGTACTCCCCGATGGAGGGAAAGTGGGTGGCGTTCTGGCGTTCGTGTTGGATGCGCAGAAGCATGACGGCATCCGCTCCATCTAAAGCCTTGCGAAGATCATGGCAGACCTGGATGCCAAACTGCTCAAAGTGCTTCGGGACGAGAGTGGCAGGACCCGCGACCGTCAATTGAGCACCGAGTTTGGTGAGAGCCCATATGTTGGATCGGGCCACCCGGCTGAAAAGGATGTCGCCGAGAATGGTGATTTTTTTGCCGGTGAGATCACCGAGTTTTTCACGAAGGGTGTAGGCGTCCAGGAGAGCCTGGGTCGGATGTTCGTGAGCGCCGTCACCGGCATTGACAATGGGAATGTCGACCCTGCGACTGAGGTACTTGGGGGCTCCGGCGCTGGAGTGCCGCATGATGATCATATCTGCGTTGAGAGCCTTGATGTTGGCGGCCGTGTCGCGAAGGGTTTCGCCTTTGACGAGGCTGGAGGCACCTCCGGTAATGGTAATGATATCGGCACTCAGGTTTCCCGCAGCGACTTCGAAAGCCATCCGGGTTCGGGTGCTGGGTTCGTTGAAGAAGTTGACGATCGTCCGGCCCCGAAGGGTGGGAAGCTTTTTGTTTGATCGTTCCAGCGTTTGCCTGAAGGATTTTGCGGTATCAAGAATTGTCAGAATTTCCTCTTTGGAAAGGTCTTCAATTCCAATCAGGTGTTGTCGTGTCCATGGAGTTTCTGGGTTCATTCTCTGGTCAGGAAATCTCGATTGAATGTTGTTCGGGTTGGTCAGGGTTGAGAGAAATTTCGATTCGGGTGTCACTTGGATGCTCGTGGTAAAACGCCCGATAGTCCGGCTGAATAGGCAGCTTACGGCCACCACGATCGTAGAGAATCACCAATTCCACCCGATCCGGTCGACCGTGGTCAAAAATTTCATTGAGAGCGGCCCGGGCAGATCTTCCGGTAAAGAGCACATTGTCGACGAGAAGAATGGTAGCTCCGTCCACAACGGTGAGGATCTGCGTACCCTCCATCTCCTTGGGGATGGGATTTCGGCCAATGTCATCGCGATGAAACGAGATGTCGGCAACCCCGATGGGAATTTCGCGATTGAGTTTAGCGGCAATCTTTTCCTGCAGAGACTTGGCCAAAGGGATGCCTCCGTTGGCAACACCGACAATGCAGAGGTTGGGGGTTTCGGAATGGATGTCAGCGAGATCTTCAGCGAGGTTATGAATCGCTTCTTCGATTTCGGCGGCGGTGGGAAGGGGTGTAGTTTCCATAGCTCTTTTCAGAATTCGGATGGTGAAGAGATCCGTTCACCAAGGGAAGTAAATTCCAGTGGAAAATGAGATCATGCTGCTAGGATCCACTTCGATGGATTGAAAGGCATGACTACCAAAAGTTTCCACACCCAGAGTGCCGAACAAGGTGAAGTTCTCATGAGCATGATACATAATGGAACCATTCAAATGCCCGCCAAACTTCCAGCTCTCATCTTCGCCGGGAAAGGTGGTGGATTCCGACTTCGTACTGAACCGGGCCACATCCACGCCCAACTTCAGCTTCAGGAGCCATTCCTCAAGAAATAAGTATTCATACCCGAGACCGGTTCGAAAGACATAACGGCTCCCCTTCAGCAGGTCGGTATCGGCCGACAAAATGGAAATTTCAAACGCGGAATCCCAAGTCAACCGGGCCTGATCGTTAAAGATGGGACGAAAGGGTTGGCGAAAGCCGATAAAGATCCCGTGATAACCGGCATCGTACTCCGTGCCCCCAAGGCTGGCATCGACTCCCCCACTGAAATGATACCCCAATTGCGTTTTCCCAATCCTCAGCTCACGCAGCGATTTTCCCATAGCAGGAAAAACCAGCAAACAGCTGCTCATAAAGAGGAAAAATGAATACACTTTTGGCATAGGGCTCGGGAAATTGGCCAGATCCCCCGCAATTGGCAATCCGTGTTTTTAAAAAACTGAATCCAGCGGCAGTAGGAAGAGGCGGCAGATCGGTTCCATTGAAGCCAAGTGATACTCGGAAAGGGCAAAGGAATGTTGGCAGAGGAATTGAGGTTTGGGGTGATGGAATGGACGAAGCACGATAAATCGTGAACTCCAACGAAGACTTCACGTTTATGAAGTGAAGAACCAGTCACTTAGAACCATTCCTGTGCCAATTTTTGGTCGGCAAAGTCAGGTAAGGAAACTGCTTCAGGATTCAGGGAGAGGCTCGGTGGAGAAGATCTTGAAATCGTCCACATGAATGGGCTGAGTCGAGTAGGGAGCAACCCAAATGGAGGATTTCCCAGCACTTTCCTCGGCGTCAGATTCGTGCTCAATGTCCCACTTTTTTGGCTCGGAGTTCCCATGCCAGGCTTTGCCTTTAATTCTCCAGGCATCACTGTTCTTCTCACGCTGCACACGAAGCTTCACGACCTCCCCGCTCTTCCATTGCCAGGGAACTTCTGCGACGGTTTCTCCAGCCCGTACCAAATACAGTTTTCTGTGCGAAGGTTGCAACTTCAGGCGGTAACCATTGACCCCACCCATTGCGACGCCAAAAGTCGGATACCGTCGACCTTTCCGCTCCGAAAGGAAACTGGCTCCCACTCCCAAATTCCCAGGAATTCGAGGACCAAACAATATCCCAAAATCATCCAAAGGATCCGCCGGCAACGTAACCCGTTTGTTCCCCCCATCGTCCGTGACTGAAAAGTTCCCTTCCAGAATGATCATCCCCTCCATCTCATTCTCCCCTACTGCATACTCCGAAAAATCATTCTGGTAGACAGCCTTCCATTTGCTCGAACCCAACCTTCCCATCTTTTTGGAAGACCCATTATTACCACCATTATCAATAGTGGCATTATCACAGCCTTGGAAAAGCAGCAAAGTGGCAAGTGCAGAAATTTGGAGGAGAAAACGATTCATGACTGAATAACTAAAGTAATTGAAAAAGCCAAATTTTCAAAAACTTGTCGAACCTTTCATCCGGGCCGGGGAAAGAATCCCAAGCTGGATGCTTATTCCCCTCTCCCTCTCCTAAAAAACTCCCTTATTTTTCTACGGAACCTGGAAAAGGAGGGTACGGCCTCAGCTTGATCGAACGAAAATTGTGCAGTCAACGCGGTTTGGTGTTGGATCGGATCATAGGATAAATTCTTGGGCATGTGTTCGGTTAACCACCCCTTTGCATCCCTTTTGCTCTCCGGATGGGGCAAAGGTTGGAGGTCCGCTTTCAAGCCTTTACACCCAGCAAGAGATTCTGCCGCGGCAATGAACCAAGTTTCATATTCCCTGTGAGCCAAGACACAAAGGTATTCCACATCAGACCTGACTGCTTGGGCCTTCTCCAATAACATTGGCCCCAACTTCGCCGGGCAATCATCTTCACAATCCAGAAGAATCAAAACCAAGCCAGGGTTCTGCCCAGCTTTATTGGCAGCCAATTGAATATGCCGATTGAACTCTTTGTCACTTTTTAGAAAAGAAGATGAACGAACCCGAATGGGTGGATTCACCTTGAGGTTATAAACTTCAGAATCCTGAGCGAAACGACGAAGCAATTCCGGTACTGCGGAGACTTCTCCCTGCCCCTCGACAATGGGTACAATCTCGATTGGATTCATTCCTCACGAACTTCAAGTAACTCTTCGCTATCTCTGACCTCAGGAGCTGGAGCCAATTGATTGAGACGAAGCAATTCTCCAGGGGTAAACAATTTGTCCTTCAGCGTCTTCATACTTGCATCATCCACACCCGCAATCCGGGTTACACCTTCTTGCTTTTCCACTGCAAATATGGAACTGGGGTCAATATCAGGATTATCCAACAAGTCCGGGCTATGACTAGACACTAGAATCTGAACGTTTTGAGACGCTTCCCGAAGAGCTGCCAACAGAACCGAAGAAGCCGCAGGATGAAGAGCAATCTCCGGCTCTTCAATCCCGACCAAACTGGAAACTTCCCGCTTTTGAAAAACTGCAACAAGAGTTGCTAAGGCACGTAACGTTCCATCGGACATGGAGGAGGCTGGAAACACGTGTGATTTACCAAAAACATGAGGATCGTGATTTTGCAAGAAATCCAAAGATTCCATTCCACCTTGCTCACTTGGTTGTACATCAATGATTTCTGGAACAATTTTAGATAAATAATTGATAACATGTTGACGCTCTGGAGGGGAAAACCTCCTAAGAATGCTGGCTAAATTGTGTCCGTCATAACTTAAAAATGCTCCTGCATCAGGCTTCTGCATTTCCCCTATGACAGCAGGATTTAGTTGATGGACTCGAATTGATGAGAAGGCGTCAAAAACAGGCCGAAATTCTGGCAATCCAGAAGCAGCCACGAGAAATAGGCGATCCGACATAGCTGCTGGCAAGACAGCCACACTGCTCTCTACGGGCCTCCCTTCTTTGATTGAGAAATAATGCGGACTCTTAGTGGTTTGATCATAAATCTCACATTCTTCCTTCATCACACTCCATTTCAGACCACCAGCTACTGAAAATTTGTAGTAACCATGTTGAGCAATTTCAGGAAGGTTGAAGTCTACATGCATTTCAATGCTAGATACTGCAGGATTTATATGAGAGGTAGTTCTCCGACAAACCTCCCTGAAACCTCCTCGATCTCGAATGGCGTGTTCCAAAGAAGTGTTCAGCGCTTCAGATATAAACGCCAATGCATCCAACAAATTGCTCTTACCTGAACCATTGGGCCCGACCAAGAAACCCAATGGTGGGAGAGTTAAATCACAGCGACCAATGCTCTTGTAATTCGTTAAAGACAGTCGGGTGATAAATGGGGGTTTCATGATTCTCAAATAAGGTCAAAGAAACCGGAGGTGGTCAAACATTACGAATGCTGCTACTCTTCTCTCAGGGCGGACAATGTGGATTCTTTCAGGGAGAGTCGGGTGGCGAGGTAGATCCAGAAGATGCTGAGGAGAGCCATGGCGATCAGGAGCATGCCTAAGGCTTCGAGGGGGAAGCCTTCCTGGCGGGTTTTGAGGGCGGGCCAGACGGCGATGATGGCGGAGCCGGCACCGGCGATTAACCCCCAGAGCAGAAGCCAGCGATGTTCGCCGATGGCGAGTTTCCTGAGGTCTTGCAGGGAAAAACCGACGGCTTCGAGGATGCTGAATTCGCGGCGACGTTCGAGGAGGTTTCGAGCGACCACGATGGCGAGTCCGGCGGTTCCGAGGAGCAGGCCAAGTCCTCCGAGAGCCTGGAAGATGGCCAGGTAGGTATTTTGGACGGCGAGGAATTGTTGGAGACGTTTGGCGGTGGAGTGGGCTTCGAAGCCTTGGTCACGCAGAACGTTGGAAAGGTGGGCGGCGAGGTCTGTGGTATTCTCGGAGGGTGTATCGATCAGAAACTGTCGGTATCCTGCCAGATTCGGGTACTTTTGGATAAAATGTTTTTCGGAGATCAGGATCTGGCCTTGCAGCAGGCTGTTTTTGAGGAGGCCCACGAGGCGGATTTGAAAGGTGCGGCCCTTGTCATCGGTGTACTCAATCAGGTCGCCGACATTTTTGTGAAGGGCGTACATGGCCGTGTTTTGGTCGGCAATTCCGGGCACAATGTCAGATTCTTCATCAGACGTTTCGAGAAGAGTCCATGGATCCGCCAACTTTTCTTCAGTGGCAGCAAAGCTGAACCGCCCGGAAAGTTCATGGGGCGTAATGCCGAGAAGAGTCGGGTTGGTGGCCTGATTGAGATTCAAACAACTGGCATCTTCACCCTGGCGAACCCGCATGGGCACAATCCGGGAATCCGCCAATTTGTCTTCATCCAAACCAAACTCATCCTGCCCTTTGACGGTATTCAAATCATCGTAAATGGGAATGGCACTGTTGGCGATGAGGGTAAAGCCGCCGGTGCCCGACGCTTTGTCTGTGGCATTTTTGGAGGCATCCAAATGGAAGGAGCTCACGGCCACCACGAGATAAGTTCCGGAGGCGAGGATCCCGATGGTGACGAGGCTGCGTCCTTTGCGGCGTGCAGTATTGCGAAACGCAATGAGGGACAAACTTGGGATATCCCCGGTATGCAGAGAGATTCGGGACAAGCGGTAATGAAAAAAGAAAAGGGCTGAGATGAGTAACAGGAAACCAGCCATGAAGAAGGATTCATTGGACGACCCATCAACGAAACCCACATAGATCAATGCGCCGAGAAAACAGATCACACCTGTCATCTGAGACCGCTTGCCCTGGTTTCGTTTCGGACTCTTTGAGCTGGATAGTTCCAACTGATCGCCGGCGTGGAGGAGTTCACGAGGTTCATGGCGAAGTTGTTTGCGAATGGCTAGCCAAAGGGCCAGGGAAGCCATGACCAAGCCACTGAGAATGCCGGTGACAATCGTATTGGGAAGCAAGGTGAAGGTGAAATTCATGGAGCCGGTGGCATCCGTCCAGACATGAGTCAGCCCCCACAGCATCGCTTTGGCGTAGAGCAGCCCGAGGAAGGCTCCGGGAATGGTTCCGATGGCGGCCAGGATGGCACCTTCAGCCAGGAGTCGACGGCGAATGCTTTGTGGAGTGTGCCCCAGAGCCAGGAGCAGACCGGATTGTTGATTTCGCTGCTCAATGCTGAAGACAAAGAGCATGGCCGTGAGTGCCAGGGCGGCGATGATGATGAAAAAGCTGAAACCAGTGAAGAGTTGACCGAAGTCGATGGGGCCATTGGTGGCATCGAGAGCTTTTTGGCGAAGGGGTTGAAAATGCAGACCAGCTTGCCGGGCTGTGAGGTTATGCCGGATGGCGGCGTGCAGGGAAGCTTCGTCGGCGAATTGTTTTTTGGGGATGCGGATGCCGGTGGTCTGCCCCCAGCGATTGCCCCAGAGTTTCTGTCCGGAGGAAAGGGAAATGAAGGCTTTGGGTGTGCCTCGGTACTCGTCCCAGTAGAGTTCATCTTCGTCATCGATTTGGGTCTCATCAATGGAGAATCCCGGTTGCCAATCCCGGCAATTTTCCTGATCGGACAGTCCTGGAAATTCGGGCGTCCATGGCGAGTCCTCCCCTTTCTTGAGTTTGGGCGGCATGGACAGGATGCTGTGGACGGTAAACGTGGAGGAGTTTTCCTTGAGTTGGCGGCGACCAGTGGTGACGAAATACTTGAGGGTAAGTTCGGAACCGACCTGAAGTCCGAGATTGTCCGCCAACCATTGGTTTACGACGACTTGGTCTTCTCCGAGATCTGCGGGCAGGTCAGGGGAAGCTCCGGGTTCGTAGGCCGTTGCGAAGGAATAGGGAGCGGCTTTGCCATTGGCTTCGAAGTTGTTAACGAGGTAGGTCAGAACACCGGAATTGCGATCCGCGTCGAGTTGCCGGAGGCCTTTTTCTATCGGCTCGGAGATAAACAAGCTGGCGGATCGAAGCGACCATTGGGTGTTGCCCGGTAGCTCCAGGGTTTGGATGGTGGCGTCTTCGGGAGTCCAGGTGTTTTCCAATGCTTCGTTGGCCAACTCCGTGGAATAGTCCGCCAATTCGGATTTTCCAACCAGAAGGAGATTGGCTTGGTTTTGTTGATTTTCCAATTCCCCACGGAGGGTATCAATGGGGAGAATTAAGGTGTAGGGAGGAATTTGCGAAGCATGCAGGGAGAAGTTGGCGAATTGGGAGGGTTCCAGGATTTTGGCAACTTTCTGTCGGCTGATGCGGGCCACTTTGTCGCTGGTGCCGGAGAGCGGAGCATCGCGGGAAAATTGTGCAGGTTCTTCGAGCCGAAGGTTCAGAATGGCCCCTTCTGCAATCTTCATTCGGCTGGCCAGGTTTGGATTAATGAAGACCTGACCGTCTTCGAG
>CAYSOI010000050.1:12024-15237 GCA_964432425.1 uncultured Opitutales bacterium
CAATCTTCATTCGGCTGGCCAGGTTTGGATTAATGAAGACCTGACCGTCTTCGAGGGGGAATTCGGTCGATTCCGGTGCCAGTTCGAAGAATCGTTGGTCGACGCCCAGGATTTGAATATTGGCCACCCTTGCAATCTGGCCCGCCTCTTCGTCGGCATCGGGGTTACTGACGGTGCCTCGTAACATGAACACCGGAGCCACGGTGGCCTGCAATGATTCCTGAAATTCATCCGCAAGAGCGGCTCGAAAGTATCGGTCCTCAGTGAACAGCATGCTGTCCGCCTGCCCAACCCGGTTTTTGGCCAGTTGCTGTAGGCTGGCTCGAACAGAGTCCCCGACGTGCAAGGCTCCTGCCAGCACCATCGTACAAAGTGCAGCTCCCAGAATCACCCCCAGATTCCGACGGGCGTAGTAAGTTAAGTTTCGACGCAGAAGCATGGTAATTCTCAGAGTTGTTCGCTTTTGAGTGCGGAGACATGACTCCGCTTTTCGTTGGGCGACATGTCGCCCTGACCCAAGGAGGAGTCATGTCTCCGCACTCCAGACCCCACCCTTCGCCTCAGATCATTCAGGATAATTTCAGCAGGAATTGTCCGCCCATGTTTTACGTCCTCGATACTTTCCCGAAGATGGAGGTCACTTTCCAATTCTTGAATAAAATTTACGATCATGAGTTGTTCTTTTCTATCCAATTTGAGGATCGCTGCTTTGATTTCCTGGAGGGTCATTGCGAATGTGAGGAATGTTTCATTTATGAACCAACTGATTGTTATCCAGTACGTAGGTGTTCTGGAGCCGTTTTGCCACGTCCATGGCGTGGGTGACGACGAGAAGGGTGAGGTTCTCGTCCCTTTGGAGTTGGAGGAGAACACTGAGGAGATTGCCGGAGTTTCCCTGGTCGAGGGCACCGGTGGGTTCATCGGCGAGGAGGAGTTTGGGTCGATTGATCAAGGACCGGGCGATGGCGACGCGTTGACGTTCTCCGCCAGATAGTTCTCCGGGGCGATGGGTGGCTCTGGCGGAAAGGCCGACTTTGTCGAGAAGGACACGGGCTCTTTGGTTGAGTGTGCTGGCATTCTCCTTGGAGTGTCCAGCCATGGCGGGAATGAGGACATTCTCCAGAACAGTGCATTGGGGGAGCAAATGATGGAGCTGGAAGATGAAGCCCACGGTGAGATTGCGATAGGCGGCGGCTTCTTTGGCGTTGAGCTTTTGCAGATTTTGGCCGTTGACCCGAACTTCTCCCGAGGAAGGGGTGTCCAGAGCTCCAATGATGTTGAGCAATGTACTTTTGCCGGAACCGGATGGGCCGACGATGGCTGCACTGGAGCCTGTTCGGAGTTCGAAGTTGATATCCTGAAGTATAGTAAGGGACCGTCCGCCTTCGGGACCTGGGTAAGATTTGCTGACGTTTTTGAGTTCGATCATGGTGAGGAGAAAAGGGATGAAAGTTAGGTGACTTTGTTCCAGCGTTTGGCTTTGAGTTCAAATCTGGGTAGGGCGTTTTCGGGGACGACGTTTACGGGGATACGGAGGAGAAACTGTGAACGCAGGGCGGCCTCGGTTTGTTCCGCGAGATTGGGAGGAGCGGAGGGTGATGGCTCGATGTCGATGTGAATTTCAGTGAGTGCGGAGGTGGTATCAATGTGAACCTGATATTCGGCGATGTCCGGGATTTTTCGAAGGGTGGCATCCACAGCAGCGGGATGGAGATTCACTCCGCGAATGATGACCATGTCGTCGATTCGGCCAAGGATACCGCCTTGGAGAGCCATGCCACGGGGTGTCATGACGGGCCGGACGAGATCATTGGTCCGGTAGCGAAGTAATGGTGACCCGAAACGGCCCAAGGTAGTTAGAATCAACTCACCGGTCTCCCCTTCCGGTACCGGTTGCTGTGTCTTCGGATCGAGGACCTCGGCAAGATAGGAGGCATGAATGATGTGCAGGAGGTCAGGTTCGTCGGGAGTTTGAAATGTAACGGGGCCAACTTCAGTCATGCCATGGTGGTCGAAAACTTGGGAATCAGGCCAGAGTTCTTCGATTCGTTGGCGAATTTCCGGAATGCTGCCACCAGGTTCTCCGGCCACAATGATTTTGCGAATTTGGGATTTGTTGAGATTGATGTCGTGTTCTTTGGCGGCTTCGGCAAGGCGGATGGCGTAGGTGGGTGTGGCACAGAGAACGGTCGCTCTTTGTTGCATGAGTAATTGCAGTCGTTGAAGACTTCCCATGCCTCCGGCCGGAATGGACAGTGCCCCCAAATGTTGGGCCGCTTCGAAGGCGGCCCAGAACCCCAGAAAGGGTCCAAAGGAAAAGGGAAAGATGGCCCGGTCACTGGTGGTGACGCCTGCTTCATGGAAAACGATTTCCCAATTGTGGAGCATCCATTGCCAGTCTTCATGACGGTCAAGCCAGACGAGGGACTGCCCGGTGGTGCCACTAGTACGACAAAACCGGGTGTAGCGATCCGGCGAATAGGTCAGATTTGTGCCGTAAGGGGGGCTGGAAGTTTGGTCAACGGAGAGTTCATCCTTGGTCGTAAATGGACAACAATGGAAGAAGGTTTCAAGGGAATCCAGATTGCCGTCCACTCCACAGTTTCGAAGTTTGGACTGTTGAAAAAAATTGCTCTGCAGCACAACTCCGAGAAGTTCCCGGAGATGATGAAGCTGGGTTTGTTCGATGGACTCGGGGTATGCCATCGCGGGGAAAGCCTCAGTGTTTTGCCTGAGCGTTGGCAGAAGGCGGCGGTTTGGGGGCGTTTTTGGTCACGAGAAAACCACCGAGTGCCGCCAGAGCAATGCCGAGCAGGAAGGGTGGTTTCACGTAAGCCCAATTGCCTTCCTTGGTAGTACTGACAATGGCATTCACAATTGGAGCCCCGGCAAAAATGATGGACATGATGACAGGAACATACGCCGGCGAGGGCATTTTGCCAAAGGCCAACAGGACTCCGAGTGCACCGATGGCTCCAAGAGTTCCCGCAAAGAGCGACCATTGCCAACCCTTGGTCGGATACGCCCAGAACTCGACTGGCCCTCCCTTCACTTTAAAGATAATGAGCGGAGCAATGATGGCGGTCAAAAAGTAGGCCAACCCCACCCAGATGAAGGCCATGAGGCGGCCATGTTCCTTATCGGCCATACCGACAGAACCGATGTGCATGCAGACACCGTAGGTGCCCCAGCAAACCACCGTAAGCAAGGCAA
>CAYSOI010000051.1:0-15117 GCA_964432425.1 uncultured Opitutales bacterium
GTACTTCCCGTGAGTGCCCCTACCGGCTCCACCCTTACCCTGATGTTTGCCATGCTGGCGATCAGGAAAGGCTAATTAAGATTCAGCGGTACAAGCTATCCCGGGAGTACCCACCCTGATGGCAATCAATGCAGCTACGGTGTGCGGCATCAGGATGTTTTAAAAATTGAGCATCTTTCATCGGGGAGAGAGCTTGCCCAGGTTGTGCATGGACAATTTCGCCTTTTCCTACTGTAGTTTCTCCCTCAACACCAACAACCAGGACCGACCCTTCGCAGACACATACCTGGGTTTCTCCATTCTCTTTGGAACCCACACTGAATGCAGTCCCTCTAACTCCCGCAGTATAGTTGGAGGTAACAACAGAAAAGGAATCTCCGTCCTTGAGTTTTGGCAGCCTGGACCAGGTGAAACCTTTGGGCTGATGTAACTCGATTTTGGATAAATCTTCAGTCTCCGCCTTCAGGGTGACCTCACTATGGGCATAAACGACAATTTTCCCGCCATTGCTCAGGCGAAGAATGACCAGTTGCCCGTCTCCTGTGACAACCGTCCACCCTGCCTTGATCGTCATCCCTTTGGTAATAGGCAACACCTGTTCACCAGCTTTGTAAATAGGTTGACCCTTCATGATTTTCACCACCGCCCCGGTACTGCCTGCCGGTAGATTTTGGGCATGACCATGTGACAGCAACAGTAGAAAAAGACTCCCCAGAAAAACAATAAACTTATTCATAACATCGACTCCTTAAAATTTCAGGTCAGTTTGCAAATACGCCCAAGTGGAAACATCATCTTTGAGCCAATCCCAATCCTGTAACAGATTGCCTGGGAAAAAGACCGAATATCCAAAAGAGATTTCACGATTGGGATTATTACCAAATTGTAAGTGTAAGTCTATTTCCGATCCTACTTCCTTGCTGATTCCTGCCCCTTCGGCTCCAGGAGTCGGCCAATTCTGTCTTGGAGTACCCCCCCACCATGCTGGCCCCAGATGCCCGAGATACCAGCCAGCATCGTGGGAATTGACCCAAAAGTGATGATACTCCAGCAGGCCATGCACTTTCGGGTGTAAATCCGCAAAAAGGTAAAGAGTCAGAATCTCCGCATTCATCTGGCTCATCCAATCCATCGCTCCAGAACGGGTATGGGTATCACCATAAAGGGGGATAAAGGTCTCCATTTCATCCGTATCGCCATCATTCCCACTGGAATAAGTGAATTCGACACCAATATTTCGAACGATGCGATGGTTCACAAAGTAATCCAGGTTTACGAGAAAATGATAGGCATCGATATCACTGGTTGCCCCGCCGGACTCGACTTCTCCTGCCTGATAATTGACCATCCAGTGGTAGAACAGTTCAGGGCTTAACTTCCCCTCCATCCGGGTTCCGAAATTATAAATCTCAAGCCCTGGGCTGCCGCTGACCTTAATCCGGTTGCTCCCCTCTTCCGCACCAAAGTACCAAAGGTAAAACTCATTGATGGTGTTGCGTTCGGAAGTCCGCTTCAGATTGATTCCCGCCACATCATTATCGTGATCATCTGCCAACTGCCCGTAGAGCACATCCACGTCCCAATCCGTCCCATCCCAGTAAAACTTCACCGCATCCCAATAGTTCCCTTCCATATCCCAGTCATTCTCATCCAGTAAAATTCCACGGTTGTAGCTGAGTTCCTGCCTTCCCAGCCGCACATTCAATCCATCCAGGGCTCCAACTGAAAAATCCAGATAGGCCTGCCTCACTTGCTCAATGGTATCCTCCGGTGCATCCAATAATGCATCCTCATCCTGCACCCTGTGCCCCAACCGAAACTCCAGAAGATTCCTCCCTTTTTTAAACAAGAGATCCCCACGAAACTCATGCTCCCATTCATCCACCCCCGTGTTCATCCGATTCTTTTCATATAAACCGAAGTCTCCAAAATAAGTAGCCCGATAACGCACTTCAGCTGAGGTGTCCAAACCCTCGATTTCCGGGATTTTCAAAACGCCGAATAAACTGTAGGTCAAAGAAATGAAGAAACAGAAAGAGCCAGTAACCTTGGAAAACATTAAGAAAACGGGGTTGAGATTAATTCGGCAACGAAAACAGAAGGATCACCTCCCAGAGAAAAGCAATTACAACTTACTGCAATCATTTCTTCCATCAGGACATATCATCGAAAAATAACCTCAGCCCAGAATTTTGTTGCAGATTTCAAGGTACCTTCAGGTTGACTATTGGGCCAAACCTTATCATACGCATAAGCCAAGCAAATCGTAAACCTCTAAGAAAAGAAGCCGCCATGCCTGAACTCCAACTCTCCCGTCGTCAACTTTTACAAGCCGGAGGACTCGGCACATTGAATTTATCAGTTCCAGGTATGGTTCTTGGCACAGATGCCACCGATACTGCCGGAAACGCCATCGCCTCCAAAAAGTCCTGCATTTTTATTCTGCTTTGTGGAGGCCCCAGTCAGTTGGATACCTGGGACCTAAAGCCGGACTCCCCCTCAGAATATCGTGGCCCGTACAAACCCATTTCCACCAAAGTGCCTGGGATGCAAATCAGTGAATTACATCCCAAACTGGCACAACTCACCGACCAAATCTGCCTCATCAATTCCGTGACCCACCCCGGAGGCATCAGCAATCACTTTGATGCCATGCACAATCTCCTCTCCGGGCAATTCGAGAAACGCGTCAAACAGGGAATCCCAGATGATTCCCCCTACCTGGGCTCTGTTGTCGCCAAGCACATGCCCAGTGCCCGAAACCTCGTCTCCAACGCCTGGCTTATCAAGTGCGTCGGTCCACCCGTATTCTGTGCTCCCAACATTGGCACCGGAGGTTACCTCGGCTCCCCTTATGCTCCTGTCTTTGTAGGAGCTGCCGACAACCATCCGGCCATGCCTGGTTTCAAGCCGCCCAAGGTGTACGAAATGTCAGACCCAAAAAGGTTTAAGCAAAGACAAGCACTTCTCAGGGACATCGAATCTGGCACATTGGAAAACCATCCACTCGGGAAAGACTGGAATCACCTTCGCGAACAAGCCTACGACGGGATGACACGTTCCGAAGGACGCAAAGCCTTTGAAATGAACCGTGAACCGGCCAAAGTCCGGGAGAATTATGGCATGCATCCCTTAGGGCAAAACTTGTTGCTGGCCCGAAGAATGGTAGAAGCCGGAGTGCGCTTTGTCACCGTCAACGGCTGGACCGGACCGTCCCCAGGCACCAAGCAAAAAGGCCCCCCAAGCTCCAGTTGGGACATGCATGGTGGCCACATGGGCATGGGCAATGCTTTTGGAGATGGCTCCTATGGTATGGGCTGGTGTTTACCACGCCTGGATGAATCTCTCTCGGCTCTGCTGACAGATCTCAAGGACCGCGGCCTGATGGACGACACATTGGTCGTGGTCATGGGAGAATTCGGACGATCCCCAAAAATTCAGACCAAAGGACCTCCGGGACGAGTTCACTGGCCGCAGTGCTTCTCCGCCATTATGGCCGGATGTGGTATTCGAGGGGGCGCCGTCTACGGTAAGTCCGATAAGATTGGAGCCTATCCAGTCAGCGACCCCGTGCATCCCCAGGATATCCACGCCACAGTGCTCCATGCACTCGGCGTCCCCATTCATAATCCAGCTGAGAACACTGGCATCAATCGCCCACTTTTCTCCACCGGTAAACCGATCAAGCAAATCTTCGGCTAATCTTCTGAATTAAGAACCAACAAAAAAGGCGCTCTTCTTACGGAGCGCCTTTTGAATTCTTCAAATGTGTCAACTTAACCGCTGATCATTGATTTAATAGATGCTTCAGCCTGAGTCCAATATTCATTAGGCTCTTTGGCAAAACCGTCGTTTTCTGCGGCAAAATATGCAGCCTGCTGAATCATGTTATAGATTTGCTCAGAAGTATACTCCACTTTCTTTGGAGCAGCCTTCTTCGCCGCAGGTGCCTTCTTTGCAACAGCTTTTTTCGCTGGTGCCTTTTTGGCTGGTGCCCTTTTGGCAGCGGCTTTTTTCACCGGTGCTTTTTTGGCGGGTGCTTTCTTTACCGCAGCTTTCTTCGCTGGTGCCTTTTTGGCGGGTGCTTTCTTTGCAGCAGCTTTCTTCGCTGGTGCCTTTTTAGCAGGTGCTTTTTTTGCAGTCATTTTTAATATCCTGGTTCGATCTTTTCCAAGGTGAGTTAATAACGTATAAGTTTTCCCGGTGAATAGTAAACACCTTCTTTGTGAAAATCATGTGAATTGATGAGCTCCAGTAGCGGCAATTCTTATACCGAATTTTCAACAAAGAGAAACTTGCTCAATTTTGGGCAAACCAGGCAACCCAAGAGTTACAGTGGGTTGCCATGGAGGTCCCAACTCTGCCAATGTCCCACTTTGGTTCCAGCTTCCAAAAGCCCCTGACTCTGGAGTTGGCCATTTTTGTACCAAACTTGCCAAAGACCGTGCTGAACTCCGTTGCGATAGGAGCCTTCTGACTTTTTTCTTCGATTCTGGTAGTACTCGATCCAGAGGCCCTGCGGTTTGCCACTTTCATACCCCCCAAGCCAATGGTCATTCCCATCATCGAAAAACGCCCTCGCAGCTCCGGTTTTCACACCCATATGATAGGTTTCCTGCAATAGTTTTCTCCCGCCAGGCAAGTACTCGACCCATTCTCCGTGTCGACGATCAATTTTATAGATGCCACTAAATCGAGTATCTCCATTGCTATAGCGATAAACCCAGAGGCCATCACGATTTCCTCTTTCATAAAACCCTTCACTGGCAACTTCACCATTGGTGTGAAAGCTCATCCATTTTCCCTCCCTGCGCCCTTCCTCATATCTTCCTTCACTCTGAGTTTGTCCATTATCGTAATAAGAAGTCCACTTTCCGGTCCGAAGCCCATCGACATAGTTTCCATGTTCAGCCCACTCCTTGTTGGGATGAAACGAAAGCCAAGCCCCCACTCTCTTGCCTTTAGTATAACGGCCGCGAAGCTTTGGACTGCCACTGTTAAAGAATTCCTGATAAATTCCCTGCACACCCCCATTGCGATATTGGCACTCGATATAAATCCTGGCATTGGGATACCAGTGCGGCCAGTTTCCTTCCCTTAATCCATTTACATAGTTACCTTCCGAAGCAAGGGTACCATTGGAGTGCCAACTTCGCCAAACACCAGTTTTTCGACCATCAGAATAGACCCCTTGCTCACGCAGAGTTCCAGACTCATGGGTAAACATCCAAGGACCAATTCGTTTTCCATCAAGAATTCGTCCCGTGGCCTCCACTTTTCCATTCTGGTGCCAGGCGAACCATTCCCCCTGCACCAGATCATTCTCACAAACAAATCGTGAATGTATTGGCTCTCCAGGAGCATCATGCCAGGTTCGCCACAGTCCTTTCCGCAAACCTGACTGATACACTCCAGCCCGTTCTTTTCTTCCACTTTCAAAGTAATACACCCAAATCCCGTCTTTCTTGCCTGATACATAAGCTCCCTGAGACAAGGGATTCCCATTTTCATGCCAGAAAACCCACTTCCCGTGCTCCAACCCGTCACGATAAGAACCTCGCCCCCGAACACCACCACCCGGATGCAGGAAGGTCCAATCTCCATGCCTCAGTCCCTCCAGATAAGCCCCCTGAGCCTTGATTTTACCAGCACGGTCCAATTCACGTAGAACGCCATGCTTGGGATTTCCATATTGGGAATAATAGGCTGCGGGAGTGATGGGCTGCCCCTCTCGAAAGTCCTGAACCAATTCATGAGCACCATCGTCATGGTAAGTAATCTTCCGACCATGCGTCTTCCCCAGCCAAAACTGTTGTGTTCGCAAAATTCGCCCAGTATCATCCCAGTAAAACCATTTCCCATTGGGTTTTCCCTGTACATAGGCACCACAGGTCGCCTTTACTCCATTTTCATGCCAGGTATTCCAGAAGCCAAAACGTTTGCCTAAATAAAACTCCCCTTCCGAACGCTTGGTACCATCTGGATAATTTTCCGTATAAAATCCGGTCTGCGGAGCCTGTGCATCCAACCAGCCCGGCAAGAGAAAGCCGAGAAACACTGGGAGGAACGAAAAAAAGTGCCCCTTATAGCGTGGAGTGCAGTCGCTCAAGAGTCAGAAGTGCGTAACTGGTAACCAGGACAGGATCCTTTTCCCACCATCTGCCATTTTCATTGAGCCAGAATCCCTTGGGGTCCTGATTGTTAAAGAGTTCCTTGATCATCTCCATTCTCCAATCAACCTTTTGACCATTTTCCAGAACAAGAGTCTTTTCTCCAAGCAAAGTAAGGGCTTTGCCCATAGTGTGATAATAATAATATAAGCCCTGTGGTCCCATTCCGGGGTTTTCCTTGATGGTATAGTTCTTTCCGAGCCATTCACGTGCGGATTGAACTCTCGGGTCAGTGGGGTCCATTTTGGCATATATAAAACTAAGCAACCCCGCATAACTCATACTTCCATAGGAACGAAGGGCAATCTTACCGTTTGCTAGCTTCTCTTCCCCAGACATTGATTTACCTGGGAAGTAAATGAAACCACCCACGTCTTCTTTTTTGGCATTTTGAGCCCATTCCTCTTTGTTTGATGCAGGGCGATTCTGGCAGCGGGAAACAAATTCAATTGCCATCTCCCAATTCAGATCCATGCCAAGATCCGTTTCCGGCGTTTTTTTCAGATAGATCTCCGAATAGTAGAGAGCTTCCATGGCAAGGTGTGTGTTGGACAAATCAGAGTGTGAGTAGGTTGAACCATATCCTACCCCGCCATCAAAAGTGTTGTCGGATGTACCCCGTAAATCGTAGTCCGCCTGCTGATTGATAAGAAAACGCCGAGCTTTGCGAATGACTGGCTCGTAACTACGATCTCCAGATTGCATCAATGCCATCATACAAAGGGATGTGTTGTAAGAGCCAAGGCCCTTGCCGTAGATGCCTCCATCGGCCTGGACATTGGTCACAATGAATTTCAGTCCTTTTTGAATTGCCGCGTCAGATTTTGTGTCGACTTCGGGATTATTCAACAAACTGGAAACTGCGAGACCTGTCAGCGCAGGATACTTGGGATCTCCCCAATAACCTTCAGGTGTTTGTTGAGTTACCAACCAGGCAGTTCCCTTATCAATGGCACGTTCTACTTCATTGCGAAGAGAAAGGTTTTCTGGCTGAGGTTTTCCGATCTTTATGATTTGGCCAGAATTCTGAGCCATCAACCATGGAGCGGCAAAGATTGAGAGGGTAAGGAGTAGTTTATTCATAGTGACAAGTGATTGGAGGAGTTTGCCTTGCTAATAGAGTTGCCAAAAAAATTTAGAACAAATTTCAAGGAAGTTTTAAAATGACTTCAACAGGCGAATCGACGGGAGGCACAACTTTAGGAGTAGGAATCCAGAGTTCATCGTTATTGTTACCGGGGACCCAACTATTGAACATTGCATTGGGGGTCAGGTACACGGCCACAATATCTCCCTCCAGTTCAGCAACAAAGTCCCCCTCATAAATCCTGGATCCTGTATACATCCATGGCTCTCCCTGCATCAATTTCCCGGTATCCGCATTCTGAATCCAGTTTGCCAAAGGAATGGGCTTGGGATCATTTAAATCAGGACGCAGGTCCTTGACGTAGATCTGAATGCGATGCTTGGGTGGAGGTGTGGCAGGTGGTTGTTCCCGGCCTTCGGCATCGAACTCGGGCAATTTTTCCAAATACTTGTTCGCATTGGCAAGAAGCAGTAAAGTTTGCAGGCGGAAGGGGCTGATTTCTGTGCGGAGTAAACTCTCGTGAGTTTTCCCATCCTTGTGAACAATGGCATATTCAATCAACTGAGTGATCTGATTCACCACCGCCTTGAATCGCACCTCCTTCTTGGTCGTATCCAAAACGATGTGATCCAATTCCAGTACCCCGGGAGCCACCATTTTCAAGGCAGGTTTGGCAGGTGCCTTCTCTTTCTCAGCAGGTTTCTCAGGCTGAGCCATGCCGTACGCCATAAGGCTACAGAACGCTCCAAGTACGATTAGATTTTGCCGGAAAAACATTACACGACTTCCCATCCAATCAAAACTACTACTGCAACCAGGTTAAGGCGATCCGAAAACCCGTTTGATCATCAGCATGGTGAGAGTTCGCTCCTCGACGATAGGCCGCCCTGCATTCTTCTGCAGGGCTTCGCCAGCCTCCTCCACGCATCGGACGATGCTCCCCCGACGGTGGGCCTTCCGGGTCAACCATGGACCAACCAGTGTAATCATTGGAGTACCAACCCCGACACCATTCAAACACATTACCATGCATGGCATAGATTCCATTGATTGAGCGGAACGCTGTAATCTGCTCGGTGCCATTGAGCACAAAGTTATGATTTGCCACCTGGTTTTCCAACTCCTTTCCAGCAAGACCATAGGGATGCCCCCAAGGATCTTCCCCACGACAGGCAAATTCCCACTCCGCTTCCGAAGGCAACCGGTAGGCCAATTCATCCTGAAGACGGTCTTCCTGACGCTCTGACTCAGTCAACCAGGCACAAAATGCAGCGGCATCTTCCCAGCTTACACCGATAACCGGCAAATCTTCCCGATCCGCCAGAGTATTGCTCCAGATCCCATCTTTTATGGGTTGCCAATTCTCTCCAGAGAGCAGCGCTCCTCCCTTTTCCGCCGATGTGGTATGGCCGGTTTGCTCTACAAACTCCCGAAATTGACCAATCGTCACCTCGGTAGTTCCAATCCAGAAACCTTTGGTTAAAATCACATATTTGGCAGGAGTCTCCTTAGGATCATGGCCAATCTCATCAGCATCACTACCCATTCGAACTGCTCCGGACTCTTGCCAACGGAAATTGAACCCAGACAATGGGATCGCCCAGTCCTCACCGCTCACGGGCATACCTGTAGGTTCATCCAGAGGCACCGTGGGATCGATGATTGCGACAGGAGAAGCAGGGGGTTGTGTCGGAGCCGCAACATTTTCAGGTTCCTCCGGGATCTCCTCATCCGCAACTTCCTCCGGTTTGGAAGACTTATCCTGCATGAGCATATAAATCCCCACTCCCACGGCAGCAATCAGCAACAACAGAAACAACGCCGACATCAAGTTACTCTTCTTGCGAACAGGCGCCTCAGTTCTACGCCGACGCCTTACCTTTTTGCGAGGAGTCGAAGGCACGTCCTCATCGACTTCAATATCATCATCCACCTCGATATCAGGATCCTGAGCACGGGCAGGTGGCTGCTTTTTGATAAATTTCTTTGGAGGCGGGGAAGCCCGTCTTGGCGGCGGTACAACACCACCGGAAGCAACACTGGGTGGGGGTTCCCCACTGATCTTAGGCAATTGGTCCAACATTTCCTGCGCAGTCTGGAAACGCTCATCTGGATCATTTTCTAAGGCCAGGGCAAACCATTCATCCCAATCAAGATTGATCCCCTCCACAATCCTTGAAGGCGGCTTTACACTGGGTCGCTCCTTCCCCGTCAACATTTGGAAACCGATCAGCCCGACCGAGTACAAATCACTGCGAGGGTCCGCATAGCCCTGTTTTTGCTCAGGGCTCATGTATTCGAACGTTCCCATCACTTCAGGTGCTGTTTTTCCTGTACCTGAGGAACTCGGTTTACGCTTGGCTGAAAAGGACATCGCGATACGAGTCCGCCGCCATTCCTCCCCAGCAATCTTCACCAGACCGAAATCGGAAATCTTCATCCCATCCTCCAGATCCAGCAAAATATTAGCGGGTTTCAAATCCCGGTGAACCACCCCACGTTCATGAGCAAAGCCAATCGCCTGGAGAAATTGCCGCATACACTCTGCAACTTCCGCCTCCTCCAGTTTCCCACCCTGATGCCACATGTAA
The DNA here is from genome assembly GCA_964432425.1 of uncultured Opitutales bacterium. Taxonomy (GTDB): domain Bacteria; phylum Verrucomicrobiota; class Verrucomicrobiia; order Opitutales; family JABJCN01; genus JAYPDO01. The sequence continues at coordinate 9,849 of CAYSOI010000051.1, forward strand.
TCATGGAGTGTAAACAAATGAGACCCCGAAGTGGTAGGAATCCCCTCCACCAACTCCATCCGCAGCCAGTAATGCCCATCCGTCTCCCCAAATTCATCCACAGAAACAATCCCCGGATGCTTCAATTGAGCCATCACACGGCCCTCATTTTTAAAGTAGTCCAACAGCTCCTCCCGGTCGAGAACCTCCTCAGAAAGCAATTTCAACGCATGCAGAGTTCCCAGTACCCGATGCTCCACCTCGTACACCTCACCCATGCCTCCACGCCCCAGTAACCGGTTAACCCGATACTGTCCAAAAACCTCCCCTTCCTTTAGAATTTCACTCATGCGTGGTAATACAAAAAATCGCAAACATACTTGTAGATTCCAGCAAATCAATCCTTTCCGGCAATAGTTTCACCATCCGGGAAAACCAACTTACGCTGCCATAACCACCAGATCACCAACGGGATGCCCCCGTTTCCCAGACGAATCGCCGTCAAACTCCAACCCTCCCCGATTCCATAGGCAGACAAGCGACTCCCCGCCGTCACCAATCCCCATACTGCCATCCACATTGCCACCCATCTCCACCTCCGCAACACCAGCAACAACGCCAATACCACATCCATCGTACCAATATATGCCAACACTTGCTTCGCCAATTCCAACGAAATTTCCCTGCCCAATAAATTGATATAAGTGAACTGAATCAACTCCACATGGGCAGGACTCCCACGCAACGCATTGAAACCATGCCCCGCAAAAGTGGCTGCGGCTGCAAACCTCAAAACCCAGACCCATTTGTCCGGCAAACTCACCTCCATTTTCCTGCCCAGCCTCCACATCCAAACCCCCAGAACGACAGGCCCGACATACCGCACAGCATGGTTTAACAAAATGCCTTGTTTGAACGGATTTTCTGGATTTGACGTCCAACTCTCAAAAGCCGACCACAAAAAATACCCGGCCACGAGAGGCAACCCTAGCCAACTCATCCAGGATAGTAACCTGCACCAGCGACACCCACGGTAGACACCAAACAGCAATCCGATCCCTACCATCACCAATACACACCCTGCCAGACTCTGCATCATCTCCCCTTTACCGCCTGACAAGGCGTGATTGGCCTCCCCTAGACATAACGCAGAAACCAGCAATTTCATTACACGAAATTCGCCAAAACTGTCCCCCTTACTTGCAAAATCTTCAGAATTGCTTATCATATATGTTAGTACTTCTCTTCAAACCCCAAGCCATCACCCCTTTTCCAAAAACCAAGGATACCCCAGTATGCTGATCACGACGTAATTACCATCATTGCGTCAAGACCCAATATTAGGTCAACCGGTCTAATCCCAAGCTCCCCAGCCACGACCGGCTTCACCCTAAACCCATCAAGATATGAAAGTTCAATCCGTCTCCCAACCCCTCCTCCTCATTCTGCTCACCTCCCAAACCCAAACCTTCTCCAACCCGCAGGACTACCCACCTGAAACCCTCCCGGATGAAAACGGATGGTATCAATTGTTCAATGGCCAAAACCTTGACGGCTGGACACCCTCGGAAAACAAAAATGCCTGCAAAGTCCATAACGGAAAACTCATACTCCATGGTCGAAGAAGCCACCTTTTCTACACCGGCCCCATCCAATCCGCTTCCTTCAAAGATTTCGAACTGGAAGCTATCCTCATGACTACCCCTGGTGCCAACTCCGGCATCTATTTCCACACACGATATCAAGATCGCGGGTGGCCCTCAAGAGGCTATGAAGCTCAAATCAACAACACCCACGCCGATTTCAAAAAAACCGGTTCCCTCTACGCCATAAGAGACATCAATAAATCCCCCGTCCGCGACAACCAATGGTTCACCTACCACATCAAAGTTATCGACCGGACCATCGAAATTAAAATCAACGGCCAAACCATCACCAAATACACGGAACCACGGAACCTCAACCGTCCGCACCGCCAACTGGACGAAGGCACCATCGCCCTACAATCCCATGACTCCAATAATAAAGTACTCTACAAAAGCGTAAAGATCCGCCCCCTCACCCCAGCCATCATCGCGACGAGTTCACGATAAACCCTAAAAGCTTTCTCCCCCCAAAGACCTACAGTTCTCTGAGACTGTAGGTCTTTGTTTTATTTACGATAAAGAGACTCCAATACCGAAAATCCCCTTTTCTCATTGAAAACTCTTCGGAGAACGCTTTCCTTTTGCGCCTTTTCCTTGATAACCAAAGAAATCCATGGCGCAGAACCTGTTTAATAAAGTTTGGGACGCTCATACCGTCAAAACGCTCTCCGATAACCGGACTCAACTCTTCATTGGCATGCACCTCATCCATGAAGTGACCAGTCCTCAAGCTTTTGGAATGCTGCGTAACCTTGGGCTCACAGTCCCCTATCCAGAACGTACTTTTGCAACGGTGGATCACATTGTCCCAACCGAAAACCAGGAGGAACCCTTTGCTGACAGCCTTGCCGCCGACATGCTCGAAGCGCTTCGTAAAAACTGTGAAGAATTCGGCGTAACTTTCTTTGACCTGCCCACTGGGAAGCAAGGCATTGTCCACGTTGTTGGTCCCGAGCAAGGACTCACACATCCAGGCATGACCATTGCCTGCGGAGATTCCCATACCTCCACTCATGGTGCCTTTGGTTCGATTGCTTTTGGAATCGGAACCAGTCAGGTTCGTGATGTACTGGCGACGCAAACCCTGGCCATGAACCGCCTGAAAGTTCGCCGCATCAACGTAAACGGGAAACTGAGACCAGGAGTCTACTCAAAGGACGTCACCTTACACATCATTCGCCTGCTTGGCGTAAAGGGCGGCCTCGGCTATGCTTACGAATATGGTGGTGAAGTCTTTGACAATTTCACGATGGAAGAGCGGATGACCGTCTGCAACATGGCCATCGAAGGCGGTGCCCGTTGTGGTTATGTCAATCCGGATGAAACGACATTCGAATACCTCAAGGGCCGTCCCTATGCACCGAAAGGTGCTGAATGGGATGCCGCCGTGGCAAAATGGAAATCCTTCGCCTCGGATCCCGGCTGTGAGTATGACGACGTGGTCAACATTGATGCGGCAGACATCGCCCCGACAGTCACCTGGGGAATTAACCCAGGCCAAGCCATTGCCATTGACGAAAACATCCCCAATCCAGATTCCCTTGATGCGGATGATCGGGAAACTGCGGAAGAGGCTCTGGTTCACATGGACCTAAAGGCCGACACCCCCATTTCAGGTACGAAAGTGGATGTCACCTTCATCGGTAGCTGCACCAATTCCCGGCTTTCCGATCTAGAGGAAGTGGCCAAATACATTCCAGGTCACAAAGTGGCAGAAGGCGTGAAAGCCATCGTCGTGCCCGGATCTCAGGTAGTTAGCAAGATCGCTGAAGAGAAAGGTCTGGACAAGATCTATACCGATGCAGGCTTTGAATGGCGTGGTGCCGGTTGCTCCATGTGCCTCGCCATGAATCCCGACAAACTCGTCGGCAATCAACTCTGTGCTAGTTCCAGTAACCGTAATTTCAAAGGCCGTCAAGGCAGCCCAACTGGCCGCACAATCCTCATGAGCCCTCTCATGGTCGCCGCAGCAGCCGTCAAAGGCGAAGTGGCCGACGCCCGGGAAGTCTTCGGGGTTTAATGAGAGACAAAGAGACCTTCTACTGTGTAGGTCCTATTTGATTGAGTGATCAGTCAGATCAGTTGACCAGAGCTTTCTTGGCCCAGGGGCTACGCCAGACTTTGCCTGGTACATACCCGAGAAGTATGAGAAGCATCTGGCTGCCGACAAAGATCATCAGCCATTTGAAGCCAGCTTCGGAGAAACCGTAGCTGTGGAGACCTTCCTGCAGCAGGTTGGTGCCAAACCAGGACCAGGCCGTTACGATGTTACCAAAGATGGCAAGCAACATGATGCCGCGGTCTTTCACCAAGCCTGCCCATCGGGCATGTAGCACGATGGCACTCCAGATCACAATGAGTAAGGCTCCATTTTCTTTCGGATCCCAGCCCCAGAAACGGCCCCAGGACTGATCCGCCCAGATGCCTCCGAGCATCGTTCCGACAAAACTGAAGAGCACAGCAAAGCAGGTAATGCCATAGACCATAGAGGAGATGGATTTGGCCGCATCCTTTTCAAAGGTTGAGTCAATGATGCCTCTGAGGATGAAAACGATGCCCAAGATGCCAGCAAGGAACATGGCGGTATAGCCCAGGGTGATGACGACCACGTGGGTCGCTAACCAAAGGTTGGTATCCAGTACGGCCTGCATCATTTCCATGGTGTCCCCTTCCATACTGAGATGATGAGCAATGATCAGCGTAACAAAACCCACAATGGCTCCTGCAGCTGAGCTAATTCCATTTTTATGAATTCGTTCGTAGATCACTGCCAGGACCACAGCTCCCCAGCCAATAAAGATGGCAGAGGAGTACAAATTGGTCACCGGAGGCCTGGCTTGAATCCAGATCCGGGCCAGTAGACCGACTGTGTGCAAAATGAGCCCCAGGGCCATGAGCCAGAATGCAGCCCGATTGAAAAGAACCGGTTTAGCAAGCCAGGAAAGGAGGACACAGATAAAGACCAGCACATACAGGGTCATTGATCGATAAAACCACTGGGCATTGTTGAAGCTGAATTCAAAGTTCACACTCCGCAGATCAAATTGCATCTTTGGAGCAAAGCTGGCAAAAATCTGAGCCTGTTTTTCTACCGTGGAGTCAAATTCAGCGGGTTTATTCGAACGGTAAGCATCGGCCATTTTGGCATAGTTGAGCACAACGGGATTCAACTTCCCGGAATGACCAGCTGCTGTCAGGTCTTGTCCCAAATTGTCCCAGGAGGTTTCATGAAGGTAGACATTTTCACGATCCGCCCCCCAGTGGCTGAAGCAAATGATCCATGGCACGATCAAAACCAGGGCAGTTACTGCAGGTACCATTGGCTTGGGCTTACGTTTCCAAAGCATATAGACGAAGCCGAAGACCGTCAAATAGTAGGCGATGTCAATGAGTGGGTTACGGCCAGCATGTTTGTAGTTCAGCTGCATTTCGGTGTCACTGATGACCTCCTTGACCATTTTGTCCCGGATGGCGGCATCTCTCCAGATACCATCCCAAAACTCCTGTTGCCCAATGCGGAACTGTTCTTCAGGTTTAAAATCCTGGGTAAACTTTGTGTCTGTACCACGGACAATGCTCTCTCCGACCTTCAGACTGACGGTACCTTGTGCAACTTTTGGGGGTACAATTCCCAGAACCGAAAA